>JAQUUS010000151.1 GCA_028693775.1 Alphaproteobacteria bacterium
CGTGCCATCTCGGCTTCTACAAGAAAAACGTACTGAATCTTTATATTACGTCCTTCAATGCCGAGTTCTCGGCTTTTTCGCCGGGAAATCTCATGATGGCTGAGACCATCATGGCCGCAACCGACAAAAAGCTCCGGAAAGTGGATTTTTTGCGCGGCGACGAAGACTACAAACAGCATTTTGCGAACAGGCGCAAACTCCTTTCGGATTTCATCGGCGGGCGTTCGTTGCTCGGAAAGTTTGTCGTTTGGGTCTTCAAGACCTTTTACATAGATTGATCGGGGGTTTCGCCATGCGCTGCACTGTCCTTGCCCTCCTTGCTTCCTTTCTGGTCTCGCTGGCCTCTTCTGCGCTGGCGGCCGATCCTCCGCTTCGCCACGGGGTCAATCTCTCAAGCTGGTTCGCCAATGCGCCGCGCCAGCCTTTGACAGACGCCGATTTCAAGACCGTCAAGGGACTCGGGTTCGATTTTGTGAGACTTCCGGTCAATCCGGAGCTGTTTGGATTCACGCTCTCCGGCGCTCCGGCGGACCGGCAAAAGCTTGAGCTCGACAAGATCGACGCCGCAATCGGCGGGTTGATCCGTAACGGCGTTGCCGTCGTTCTGGACGTTCATCCGGAAAGCGAATTTATGGCGGATCTGGAAGACAGCCGGGATGCGGAAGAGCGATTTATCGGGCTTTGGAAGGTTCTTTCGGACCGGTTCAGAAAATATCCGAACGACCTTCTCGTTTATGAGCTTTTAAACGAGCCTCAATATTACAAAAAGGCGCGGCGTTATAACGAATTCATCGGCAAGGTCGTTCGCACCGTTCGCGAACGCGAGCCGGAAAGGCTTCTCATCGTCAATACCTCGGGCAACATGTCGCACAAGCCTGTGGATGCGCTCAAGGCCCTCAAGCTGTTCTCCGATCCGCGCATCCTTTATGACGTCCATTTTTATCAGCCCTATATCGTTTCGCATCAGGGCATCGCTCACGGATTCGAGGAAAAGCAGGTTCGCTTTTTCAACAAGGTTCCTTATCCCTCGCGGCTCGTCGATATAGAGGCCGCCCTGAAGGCTTTGGCCCCGGAGGGCAGCGCCCGCAAGGCCCGGCGCGAACTGAACGAATACATCGAGGAAAACTGGAACAAGGAACGCATTTTTTCCTATCTGGCACCGGCGGCCGCGTGGGCGAAGGAACATAACGTGCGCATTCTCGTTCTGGAATTCGGCGTTTTGCGCGATCATATCGATACGGACTCCCGCTATCGCTGGATCGGGGATGTCAGGCAGAGCATGGACGAGCTCGGCATCGGCTGGGCTTATTGGGACTATACTGACGGATTTGGCCTGATGACCCTTTCGGGAAAAACAGAGACCGATCATGACGGCGCCGTTCATTTTATAAACTTCGACGACCCCAAAAACCGCAGGATTGTGGACGACGGCGCTTATGACGCGCTGGGTTTGCAACGGCGTGTTTCCGGCTCAACGTCTTCGCGGAGGAACTAGCGCACGGATGACCCTCGCTTCGTATCTCTATCCCATCGACGACCGGGACGCTTTGCGGTCCCCGGCGGACAACGAGCACGCTGCGGCGGGCCTCGTTTGCCTGCTCGGGATTTTTCTGCGCGTCGCGCTGTCGCCGCCGCTGCTGAGCACCTGGGGTTTCGATTACGAATCAGCCGGGTTTTTCAATAAAATCCAGATCGGCACCTATTTTGTCTATCTGTCCTTTGCGATCCTTCTTCTGGACAGGGCTCAGCCTATTCAGACGCTCGCCCGGATTTTCAACGAACACAAAGCCTTCTTTTTGATGTTCCTGATTTCGCTCATGGCCACCGTCTATTGGGTCATGCGCGGGCCTCAGGGCGTGAGCCTTATGATCGACACGCATCTTCCCATTCCCATTGCCGCCCTCGTTCTTTCCTATGCGCCCCGCGACTATTGCAGGAAGGCTATCGAGTTCATGCTGGTCTTCGCCGCCCTCAACGGCGCTGTCGGGATGGCCGAGGCTTTGGGGAAATTCCGCGTTCTTCCTACAAGCCCGGAATGGTCCGTTTTGGAGGAAGACTCGTTCCGCGCATCGGCGCTTCTGGGGCATCCGCTCAGCAATGCCGAATTTTCGTCGATCGCCCTCTTCGCCGTCCTCTCCCTGAAGAAAAACGTTTTCGCCAAGACTTTCTATTCGGGCGTTTTTGTCGTTTCCCTCGTCGCGTTCGGCGGACGCGCCGCGTTCGTTTTTTCCCTGCTGGGCCTGTTTCTTTATTCCGCCGTTTCGTTCAGGCATCTTGTCCGCGAGATGTCCGTTCTCAAATTCTTCTTTCTCATGGCTATGGTTTTTGTCGTTCCCGCACTGCTCATCGGCCTTCTTTATGTCGCGTTCAGCAGCGGCATGGGCGACCGCCTCATCGCCTACAGATCCATGGACGATTCCAGCGCCGAGGCCCGCACCGTCGCTTTCGATGCGTTCAACTATATCAACCTCCCGGATCTTATCTTCGGCATGTCTTCGGACAAGGTCGATGAAATCGTCAGCAGGATTGGCCTCAAGCTTCCCATGGCCGATATCGAAAACCCCTGGATTCTCATGATGCTCCAGTTGGGGCTTATTTTCTTCGTTCTTTGGTTCATCGCCACGGCCGTGTTTGTCTTCGCTTTGATGCACCGAAAGCCTTTTATTGTGAAACTTCTGGTTTTGTCCTATTTCTTAACCGCCAGCCTCTCGAATTCGTTCGGAAGGAAAGACGTGTTGTACTCCTACATGGTCGCGGTCGTCCTTTGCCTTTCGCACGGGTTCGACCGGTCATCGGATCGGCAGCGACCGGCTTTTTGGGGATCGTCCTAGACTCATGCTGTTCCGCCATATCATAGGCTATACGCCGTCCTTGCTGATCCCCGCCGTTACGGCTTTTTTGGCCGTTTTTGCCTATACGCGCCTTCTCTCGCCCGAAGAGTACGGCCACTATGCGCTCGCGCTCAACACCATGAACATGCTGTGCGCCGTTTTCTTCTTCTGGCTTCAGGTTTCCCTGCCGAGGCTTATTCCCCAGGCCGCCGCTGCGGGCAAGGACGACGCTTTCCGCATGACCGCTTATGCCGCCTATGCCGCCGTTGGCCTTCTTGTCCTTGCTGTCGGAATCCCGGCGCTCTATGTCCTGCCTCTCGGCAATTTCCATGAAGTCGGCGTTATCGCCATTCCGTTGACCCTCGCCCGCTCGATTTTGAACCTCAACGAAACGTTCCATCGCAGCTATCTCAGGTTCAACAAATACAACATCATCGAATGCGGACAGGCAGTTCTGGGCCTCGCGTTCGGGCTCAGCCTCGTTTATTTCGGCGGCATGGGCGGCACCGGCGCAAACCTCGGCATGGTTCTGGGCATGGTTTGCATGCTCTGGGTCGATATCAAGACCTTGCTCAGGCTCTCCTTGCGGCAGTTCGATTCCGCCATTCTCAGGGAAATCGCTTCGTTCGGCGCGCCGCTTGTCGGCAGCTATGCCATCGGCTCCGTTCTGACGACCGCAGACAGGTATTTGATCGGGTATTTTCGCGACGCTGCGGAGGTCGGCATTTATTCGGCGGGCTTTACGCTCGTCGACCGCATTGTGACCATGCTGTTTATGGCTATTGCGACGCCCTCCTTTCCTCTCGTCGTTCAACGGCTCGAACGCGAAGGCATTGAGGCCGCTCAGAACCAGATGAAGCGTAACGGCATAGCCACCTTGCTTCTGGTTCTTCCCGCTTGCGCGGGGCTTCTGGTCGCAAACGACGCTATCGTCGAGCTTTTGATCGGCGAGGAGTTCCGCGAGGGCGCCCTTTCCGTTTTGCCGTGGATCGTTGCGGCTTCGGCGCTTAACGGCTTCTCGACCCACTATTTCAGCCATTCGCTGCATCTGGCCAAGCGGCCCAATCTTCTGGTCTGGATCCAGTTGCCTGTTTCTATCATCAATCTTCTTTTGAACGTTCTTTTGATCCCCAGGTTCGGATATATGGGCGCGGCCTATACGTCCTTCATTTCCTATGCGTTGATGACCTTTTTCATGGCGCACGTCAGTTTAAAAAAATTCCCGTTCCCGTTCCCCTTCAAGGAACTTTTCCAAATCTCGGCTTCGGCGGCGCTCATGGCGCTCATGCTGTCCGTCATTTCGTTTCCCCACAACGTGATCGGCCTCGCCGCCATGGTCCTCTCGGGCTGCGGCATCTATGCGATCGCGCTCATCGCCTTCGATGTTATGAATATTCGCTCTATCCTGACAGCCTTCGCCTCGAAGGTTCTCAACAAATAGGCCCGGAATGCCCAATCCTCTTCATCTTTCCCTGAGCCAGATCCCGGCCGCCCCGGGCCGGATTCCCGGACTCGACGGACTGCGCGCGCTCAGCATCATGATCGTCATTCTGGGGCATTTGTTCCTTCCGCAAACAGGCGGCGTCGCCGCTTTGGGCGTTTATATCTTCTTCGCCATCAGCGGCTTTTTGATTACACGCCTTTTGTTCCTCGAACAAAAACAGGCGGGAGACGTCAGCGCCAAAAACTTCTATATCCGACGGCTTTTACGGCTCTATCCCGTGCTTTTGGTCTATCTGGCTTTTCTTTGCGTTCTTGCGCTCGTTCGCGGAGAGTTTATCGATACGACCGAGATTTTCTCGGTGCTTCTTTATTTCATCAACTATCTTTCGAGCTTCAGGATCCTTCAGGGCGAGCACTTGAACATGCAGGTCGGCGTGCTTTGGTCTCTGGCCATCGAAGAGCATTTCTACCTTCTCGTTCCGATGTTCTTTATCGCCTTCAAGGGAAGGCTCAGGCCCC
>JAQUUS010000152.1 GCA_028693775.1 Alphaproteobacteria bacterium
TCTCATACTGCAAGCCGCTTCCGACAGTACCGCCGCCGGTACTGACGACATTCCCGTTCCAGTACAACGTGCCCGCATCGTTATAGAGGTTATAAGTCACAGTCCCCGGCACGCCGCTTCCGAGATGAACACCCGTACCGATAACGTCGAAAGTATTGACCGGGGTCTGCGTCCCGATGCCGACATTTCCATTTTGCAGCCACGTCTGGAGATAAGTCGCGCCCGCATAATCATAAAGATAAAGATTGTCGGTTCCATTGTTGTCGAGATGCAAAAGCCATTTTGTCACCCCCGCTGTCGAAAACTGAAAGTCCGCCTCTTTTCCCGTATCGCTTCGATCGATGCGGATACCGCCGACGGAATTCCCCGTTACATCGTTGTAAACAGTCAAAGGCTTGCCCGGAGCCGTCGTCCCAACGCCCAACCGGCCGTTTGTATAATCCCAAATCAACCCCGTGGCCCCGGCCATCTCTCCGGCCGCATTATACTGAACCTGAGTATCGCTGCCCGCCGCCAGCGCCTTCGCGGCGTTCGAGCTTCCCGTCACGCGCCAACGATTGGCTGAACCGTCGTATTGCATCGTCACGGACGTATCCGCCGGAATAGGCAGATCGTTGCCCGTGCCCGTAATAATCCGGTTTTCCGCCGTCGTATCGTTTGCACTTTGATTAGCCAGCGTCAGCGTATAGCTCGAGGCGTTGTGCAAACGGATCACCCTACCGTTAGCGCCGTCTGCAATTCCGTAAAAAGTCGCCGTAGCGCCGCCGGAATATCTCATACTCGACGACGTCCCCAAACTGACCGCGCTCTGAAGGCCAGTCGTCGTGTAATCGGTCCCGAGCGGGTTCGTCTCGGTCCCGTTGTAAATAAGGTCGGCGCTAAAAGCCGGATCGGCCCCAGTCACGCCCTGAAACACCGTCCCCGTAGACCCCGCAGCCGTAACATTGATGGCGCTTGTCCCGTTCCCGATCAAAACGCCGTGTTGAGTCAGGCTGGTCAGCCCCGTACCGCCATAAGGAACGGTAATCGTAGCGCCGGTCCATTCGCCGCTGCCGCTGGCGATGGAAAAGCCGTTCCAATACAGAGTGCCGCCGACATTATAAAGAGCCGCAGCCGTAGAAGTCGGCGTCCCCGTCTGGATATGAATACCCTGTCCGCTGTAAACATCCAGAGCATTGACGGGATTGGTCGTCCCGATCCCAACGTATCCGCTATCGTAGTAGATGTTGCTCCCGTTCGTTTTCCACAAGGTGCTCTGCATCGAAACAAAAGTCACCCAGTCCTCGGGATCGCCCTGATACCCTTCGAAAGCCTTTGTCGTCGTATTGTAGCGGATCATGCCCGCAACGGCGCTCGTACCGATAGGCTCATCGCCGGTCGTACCGACCGGCACGATCATGGCCGTGGTCACATAACCGAGATCGAAAATCGAGCGCGCGGGAGAAGTGGTCCCCATGGACAAGCCAGTCGCATCCCAAAGGCCGACGGTATTTCCGCCGATTTTGAAAGTAATGACCCCCGCATCGAGAGAAATGGAGTCGTCGTCTGCATCCGAGATCTGATCGTAATACAGATTGGATACAGAAGTGACACGCCCATATTGATCGACCGTAACGGTGTTATACGTCCCAACCGGATCGCCGCTTCCGAAAATGATCGGCAAGCGCGCATCGGGCAAAGTTCCATCGGTCAGATTCCCCGCATCCTTGACCCCGAGGTAATACAAAAGATCGATCAGGTTGTTGCTGGCGCTGTATCCGGTACCGCCGTGTTCGACCGCAACGACGCCGATAGAATTGGTCAGATCCGCGCCGCCGCCTTCAATGCCGTTGATCGTGCCGACAACGGTCAAATTCCCCTGAATCATGGCATCGCCGGAATCGTTGATGCTCGAAGCGTTGACCGCACCGTAGGACGTAGCCGTCACCGCGCCCAAAGTCGTCGCCCCGGCCGACAAGGTTCCCAGAGATGTCGCACCGGTCACAGTAAGTGTGCCTGTATCGTTGATGCTAGTGGCATTGATCGCGCCATAGTTGCTGGCGGTAATCACATTCGCATCGACATTCCCGGCCTGATCGACCGAAAAAGGATAGGTCACAGGCATGCCGGTACTGGGCGTCCCGACGGACAGATAAGGAAGGCTGGACCCCGAAGCCAAAGCCGTGGTCCCAATATGAACCTCGCCGTATGTCGTGATGGACGTCGCGGTCGGATCGGAAGACGATCCGACAGTCACGGTACTGCCGACCCCGAGCGTTCCCGCGATCGTCGTGTTGCCCGTATCCGAAAGAACCTCGAACACATAAGGCCCCGGCCCGATCGTAAGCGAGCCTGTTGCATCGATCCTGAAAGGCCCCGTCGTCGTGGCTGCCGTTGCAGCGGCAAGAGACCCGGCGAAAGAAGCGCTGGCCGTATTGACGGCGCCGCTCGAAACGATACTGCCCGTGCCCAGAGTAATATTTCCGTTTGTAAGAACGATACTTCCCGTACCCCCCAAAGTAACATTGCCCTCCGACAAGGAAAGGCTGCCCGTATTGAGATAAATATTGCCCGAACTGAGCGTCAGATTGGAATCGACAACATTAATGCTCTTTCCAAGCCCCGTCAGATTGAGATTGCCCGGAACAGTCAGGTTGCCGAGGGAGTCGACAGTAACGCCGGAAGCGCTGTATGTGGCCTGAACGGAAGTGCCGACAGTGGTGGTCTGCCAAATCGAAGCCCTGTTGGTCGCATCGGCCGCATTGGTGGTGCGCGCAAAATTCCCCGAGCTTGCGGAAGGCGTATTGCCGCAAACGGTATTGGCATCGAGGCGTCCGCTAGGCCCCGCCGAAATAATCTGGAACGCGGGCGAACTGCTGTTTGTCTCGCTGGCCCAACGGCAAACGATGTAATAGTGCCCCCAGGGATCGACCTGCTTAACGCCTGCATCTGGCGTAAAAACGCCGACATCGAGATTGACGCCGGAAGCGGTCTGCGCAGATTTGAGAAAGGTTTCCAGAGTACTCGTTTCGCCGACCGGCAAAAGAGGAAGCTTTGCGGCGGTAGCAGCCGAAAGCGGGCTGAGCGAAACGGGATAGGTCGGCGTGGTTGTGCCCGCAGAAACGGAGTCGCGAGCTAGGCAGTCGTCGGTGGAAATGCTGCTTGTTATGGATTCAGAAAAGCCCGGCGGACATAACTTGTCGCCCTGAAGGCTGAGAGAAGACGTCGCGGCAAAAGTGCTTGTAGAAGCTTCGAGATCGTTTTTAACGGTAACGGTATTACCGAGAAGAATATTATTTTTAACGCTTTGGCTATAACTGCTGAAAAGAACGCCCGCGCCGACACCGATCAACCCCAGCATATAAAGAATCGGAGCGACGCCGAATCCCGATTGGGAACGGCGGCTCCGAGCCGAGAGTCGCCTCAGGCGCGCGACGAACTTTTGAATGTTCATATACTCAGCTCCGCGCCTGACGGGATTGAGGCAAGCGTTTCAACATGCAGGGACCAAGACGAATCGCTTAGATTAAGCTCCGAAAAGCCTAAAAAATTGACAAGAGTCGAGCAAGCTGAAACCACCTGCACGAGCAAAAAAGTAAGCAAGTGTGCGAGTTTGGTTCGATACCAAAACGATTATGGAGGGCATTCCCCAAAAATCCGGATCAGTTTCCGGCAAGGAGCTTGTCGATGTCATCCTGACTGATGGCGGCCGAAGGCAACTGAGGTCCATTGAGCAACCCCTTGTCCGGATCGGCGCTATGAATGTTTTTCGGAACGCGCGTATCGCCAACGCGATGGATCTCATCGCCCATAGCCTTGACGATGGCCTCGATGCGAACGTCGATATGCTTGAGCGTTTCGACAACCTTGGTAATACGCTGTCCCGTGATGTCCTGAAAATTACAGGCTTCGAAAATCTTGGTCGTGCAGTTGATGATCTTTTCCTTGGCCTCCGGAGAACATTCCTCAGCAATTGAGCTGAGCGTATCGCAAACGTCCATGATGCGATTCGTGGCATCCTCGGTAGCGCCCACAACGGCATCGAGTTCGTCGGTAGCGTTCGGAATATAGTTGGTGCTGATATCGTCGGGCTTGATCGAAGCGATTTCGCTCTTTGCCTGACGGATATAGCGGGCAAGTTCCTCGAGCTCCGAATAGAACTTGAGGTCTGCAGCCGAAACGTCGCCTTCGAGCGACTGAACGACCTGCCGAACGATAGAGGCGACCTCTTCTGCGGTCAGAGGCGTCTTGATCGCTTCATGAGCAGCCTTGATTTCCTTTTTCAACCGATCTTGAAAATCTTGCGATGACATGGAGAGACCCCTAGAAAGCGCCAAGAACAGCGGAAATTTTTTGTTTAAGCGTTTCTGCGTTAAAGGGCTTGACGATATAATTGTTGACGCCCGCTTCCTTTGCAGCAATGACGTTTTCGGTCTTGCTCTCTGCGGTGATCATGATGAAAGGCATCGCCTTGAGCGCGCCGTCCGCCCGCACTTCCTTAAGCAGTTGAAGGCCGGTCATGGGCTGCATATTCCAATCCGAAATAATCAATCCGAATTGAGTTTCGCGCAACAACTTGAGAGCCACGCTACCGTCCGTGGCTTGCTGAACGTTTTTGAAGCCCAGTTGCTTGAGAAGATTCTCTATAATGCGCAGCATTGTTTTGTAGTCGTCCACAATCAGGACGTTCATGTTCATATCGACGGCCATAGAGCACCCGGAAGCAAGG
>JAQUUS010000153.1 GCA_028693775.1 Alphaproteobacteria bacterium
GGCGGTATGCTTTTGGGCGTTAGCCGCAAGGCCGCTGCCGAGTTTTCGTTCTTCCTTTCCATTCCGACCATGGTCGCCGCCGCAGGTTACGATATTTACAAGAATATCGGCGTTCTCGATCTTCACGATTTTCAGTCAATCGCTATCGGGTTCGTTGTCGCGTTCGTTTCGGCTCTGGCCGTCGTCAGGGCTTTTATCGGCTTCATTTCCCGCTTCGGGCTCGTTCCGTTCGCGTGGTATCGCATTGCCGCCGGAACCGCCGTTTTGGCCGCTTTGGCGCTCGGTTATTAATCAATAACGGGCCGTTCTTCGTTGATGAAAGTATTGCCGGTTTTTATACTTGGCGAAATTTAACGCATTTGCGGAACGCTTATTATGATTCATGACGATTTCGCCGAAATGGAAATCGGCCGCCTGATGGCCGAGTCTCCCATCGATTATGTCACGGTCAGCGCCGAGCTCGAAGACAAGTGCTTCGTCGCAGGGACGACCATGGGAGCTTTCGCCGTCGCTCAGGGGCCTTTCTTCACCGAAAAGCTGGGGACCGTGAGCTATCTCGGCACATGCGGCGTTGAGCCTTGCACCGCACTCGGCGTTGTCACCAGAATGGACGAAGAAGCCTGTCCGCGCGTTTCGGTCGGGCATTTCCATGCCTTGAACGACATCGGCTCCTCGGTCGACGCCTTGCTCGACAAGGGCCGCCATCTGGATGGCGATACCGTCTTTTATGTCGTTTCGGGCGACAAGGACAATATGGACGTTGTAGACATCAATACCCTTGCCGACATATACGGCGCACACGCCTGCATCGATGTGAAGGACGGCGTCGTACGGGAACTCATGATCGATCTCGAAACCGGAAAACCTGTCGATCCGGCTAGCGCGGGGCTTGTCAGCTGGATCTTGAAAAACGAAAAAGACACCGTCGACGAAGTCGTCAGGGATGCTTTGACGCTCGAGAAAAAAGTCGCTCGTTTCGACTTCAATTTGAGCCACGGCATTCCGGAAACTTTCGGCGTCTATCCAAAACGCTCGACAGGCCTCGCTCCGGAAACTGTTTCGGACTACAGAGAGAAAGCTCTCGAACGCATCCTGAAACACTGGGCCGGGCAAAGTTGCCAGCCTTGATGCTGCGCTGCATTCTTCCCTGCAAATTCAGTATCTTCCGAATCGCGCCTTATTCTTCTTGAAACGATTCCGGCGAGCGGTTAAATCAGTCTTGCTTCAACGAAGGAGTAAGAATGGCTTGGCTCTTTCCCTATAAACGTTCGACTCAGGACGAAAATCAGCTCTGGCAGACCAAACCGGCCGCTCGCGGGCCTTCGGCCTTCGATCTCGACGCCGCTTTGCGCGATATTGCCGCCTTGCGGACCATGCCCATCGGCGAGAAAAAGGATAAAATCGGCCTCATCGATGCCGAGATTTCGGAAAACGCCGTCGGACACAAGGCTTATTGGCGCGGCGCTCTGGCCGCGCTCGAATCAAAGGCGCTGGAATTCGAGACGGAACCGAAAGCCTTCGAAGGCAATATGGCCGATCTCAATCACATCCTCGATACCATTCGCATCAATCTCGGCATTGAGGCGCCCATTCCCAAGCGCCCGGACGATCCTCTCGCCGACGACCTCTTGAATCCGCCCGGCTTGAACAGGTAGCTTTCGGGTTCGGCCTTTTTTGGTTTTGTGCAGCTCATGAACGGCGTTCCGCTTCAGCCCCTTATCGACGATGCCGTTGCCAAGCTTTCCGCTGCGGGGATCAAGGATCCGCTGGTCAACGTTCATGTGCTTGCCGCTCATGCTTTGGGCATTTCGCAGACTTCTCTCCTTCGCAAGAAAGACCGGCTCCTTGCCGACGACGAGGCTTCGCGGATCAGAGGGCTGATCGAACGCCGCGCAAAAAGGCAGACCTATGCCCGCATTGTCGGCACAGGCGATTTTTTCGGCCTGCCGTTCGATTTGAACGAGGCGACCATCGAGCCCCGCCCCGATACAGAGACGCTTATCTTCGCGGCGCTTGCGAAGAAAAACCTTCCGTTCAGGCTCTTTCACAGGCGCTCTTTGCGTATTCTCGATCTGGGCACGGGCTCCGGGTGCTTGCTGCTTACTCTTTTGCATGCGCTGCCTTATGCCTCCGGCGTGGGCGTCGATATCGCTCCGCGCGCCGTCGAGCAGGCCCGGGCTAACGCTAAAAAACTCGGCCTTGCCAAACGCGCTTCCTTTAGAACCGGCAACTGGGACGAAGGCATCGAGGAAAAATTCGATATCGTCGTTTCCAATCCGCCTTACGTTCCGACAGAAGAAATCCTCAAGCTCACGCCCGCCATTCGCGATCATGAACCTCATGCCGCTCTCGACGGCGGCAAGGACGGCATGGCTTTTTATCGCTCGATGATCCCCGGATTGCCTCAGCGCCTCAAAAACGGCGGGCTGCTGGTTTTGGAAATCGGCTTTACGCAGGGGTATGAGATCAAATACCTGCTCCGCAAGGCGGGCTTCTCAGATATCGAGGTTCACAGGGATGCAGGCGAGTTCGACCGCTGTATCGACGCCACCTGGAAAGAAGGCGCACGGCCTCCCGGACTCGAAACGCGGCTGGGAGAATAGGCTTTAGCAAACGGCTAAGGCCCACCCCAAACGCTCCCGGGGCAGGCCTTCGTCTTAAGGCTAGGGTTGGAGAACCTCCAAGCGGATGGGCCGGATCTTCATGGCCCTGTTGGGGGTTTCGCTCGTGTGGATGCGCCCATCCTTCATCGATACATAGAAAAAAGATTCCGTTTTGACCATGTCGCCTTCCGCCGGCATAGCAATCAACGCCCCCTTCGGCTCCCACTCCCACGATCTTTCGACCCAATAGGCTCTGTAATTCGACGCCAAATAGTTGGTTTCGTCTTTCTCGCCCTCGGTTGTGAACGTTCCTTTGAACGCATCGGTGTCTTTGAGATTGAACATCGTTTCCGGGCGGCCGCCGCAGACCATCAGCTCCGTCGGCGGGATAAACCATTTGCCGATGTCTCCGCATTTCACCGCGCGGTCTATCGGATTCTCCTCCGTGTAGTGCAGGCAGGCTCCGTCGTGACCGTGCCAATTCCTGAGATGGGCCACTTGGTAGGCCGCGTCTTTAAACGCCAGCTCCACTTTTTGGTCGGCGGCGTTTTTGAGATCTT
Source organism: Alphaproteobacteria bacterium (assembly GCA_028693775.1). Classification (GTDB taxonomy): domain Bacteria; phylum Pseudomonadota; class Alphaproteobacteria; order UBA9219; family UBA9219; genus CAIXLI01. The sequence goes on from JAQUUS010000153.1 coordinate 3,164, forward strand.
CGGGCGCCGCGTAGACCGCGAACTTTTTATCTCCGCTCTCGATCGCGCCCAGATATATTCCCTTTCCCTCAATCGCCTGCCCCGGCTCGGTTTTGATCAGGCTCTTGGCCGCAGTTGTTGGCATATCCGTTTCGGGAGCCTTGTTTTCTTCGGATGAAATATCCTTTGCTTGCGACATATCTTTCTCCTTCCCTCGAAAAGAGTTCAAGAAAGGCCGTCTAGCCCCACCATTGCCCTGTTTTTTTCGCGGCCTCTCTTCTCGTTGCGAAAAACAACGCGCCTGTCGATTATGGCACTGCCGTGCCAAGCGTCAATTGCGCAATAACACCGGGAAAAGGCCTTGGGCGTTGGGGATGCGGGCGATCTTTGGTATAGTGTCGGTTCGAGAATCAGGACGCCCCCCATGCTTACCCTCCACGACGGCTCGGCCGACTATAAATCCATCGTCCCGAAGTTTTCCGCCTCCGCCCTGCCCGCCAAGGTCGTTTGGGCAGACCTTTTGAACGGCACGCCAGAAGAAATCGGCTTTATCGAACGCATTATCGGACGCCATTTGCCCACGGCGGAAGAACTCAGGGAAATTGAATCCTCCAGCCGGTTGCGTTTCGACAAAAAGGGGTTTTGCCTCAGCACCAATATCGTTTCGCGCATTCCTTCCGGCATGCCCGAGGCCGCGCCTGTCGGATTCATTCTGTCCCGCAATCTCCTCGTGACCGTCAGGTTCGACGCCTTGACCGCTTTTTCGACCTTTCAGGAGGACTTCGAGGAACGCGAGGCTCATATCGACAGCATTTCCGCTTTTACCGGCCTTATCAACGCCATTGTGGATCGCACGGCGGACGTTCTCGAAAATGTCGGCAACGAACTCGATCAGATCTCGCAGGCCGTTTTTTTCAGGAACAGCCATGACGTTTCCTTCTCAAGCCGCCCGGCGCGCGAAACGGAAAATCTCAAGGAGACGCTTCGCAGGATCGGCTATAACGGCCATCTCTCCTCGAAAATCCGCGACAGCCTTATGAGCGTCGGGCGCATCGTATCGTATGTCTCCGACATGGGCGCGGACTGGCTGATGCACGAACAACGCGCGCATCTCGAAACACAGGCGCGCGATATTTCTTCGCTCTCGGACTACGATTTGCATTTGATGAACAAGGTTCAGCTTTTGCTCGATGCGACCATGGGCCTCATCAATATCGAGCAGAACAATATCATCAAGGTGTTGACCGTCGTTTCGGTTGTCGGCGTGCCCCCGACCCTTGTGGCAAGCATGTATGGCATGAACTTTCATTTCATGCCGGAGCTCGGGTGGGAGTTCGGGTATCCGTTCGGGCTTCTTTTGATCGCCTTGAGCGCTATCGGGCCCGTTTTGTGGTTCAAGCTGCGCGGATGGCTTTGAGGCTATTTCTTTTTCAGGAACAGCATGAATTTCGCCATCGGACGGCGATAGGCGAACATGTGCACCATGTGCAGCACCGCGAAAACAATGAAAATATTCGCAAACACCTCGTG
>JAQUUS010000154.1 GCA_028693775.1 Alphaproteobacteria bacterium
ATACGAGCTTGGCGAGCAGAGCGGGGAAGATCATCGCTGACAGGAGATACCGGATAAAGAGACGCCGGGGGTTGTGTATGAGACGCCACAACCATTCTACATTTGCTTTTTGCATCCATAGCGGCGCGCGGACTTGCGTTCCGGCAATAAAATCCAACGCGGCGCCGACAGAGATAAAACCGACATGCGGAGCGACTTCCTTTGCCATGGCGGCAAGGATTTCCTGCTTGGGCGCTCCAAACGCCAAAAAGCACACCGATGCGCCGCTCTCTTCGACTTGCTTCATCAAATCAATCGCGGCTTGAGAGGTCGGGTCGAACCCAAACGACGGCGAATGAACGATGCATAAACGCAAACGCGGATATGTTTGCTTTATGGCTTGGCCCGCTTTTGAAAGTGAATCTTCCGTCGTTCCGATGAGCGCTAGTCCTTTGTTTTCTTCCTCAAGGATTTTCATGATCGGGGAGACGAGGTCGGCGCCTGTTGTGCGGACGATCTTTTTGCCAAAAAGGCGCGCAAGCCAGACTACCGGAAAACCGTCGGCCACAACGACATCGTGCCGGTTGTAGGCATTCAGAAAAATGTCGTTCCCGGTGAGTTTGACCAGATGATCCAGATTGACCGTCGCTAATGCGAAGCCTTCGGTGGCGATGATTTTTTTGTGGATATACGAAAGAATGGCTTCGGGCGAATATACGTTGACGTTGACCATGTGTTTTGCATTCGGCTTTTGCTGGCCGAGCGGAACGAAAAACAGGTCAGGAACGTTGAGCGCCATCGGAGTTCGTTCAAGAAATGACTAATGGGATCTCTTTAAAAACCTTGTGCATTATGCCTATAAATTATCTTCATAGCCTTAATAATCTGGGATTATGGCAAATTTAGTGCGGCACAGTATAACATAAATTAATATTTTCAATGCGATAGGCGCTTGAGGGCAGAGATAACCCCTCTTAAATATGAACTTCCAAGTGTTGCGCAGCAAAAAACAAAGGTCCCGCATCCGATCAGAGCGGCAAAAAGAGAGGGCCTCGACAGGGCGTTCAGGGCTTCTGTAGGGACAAACGATACGGCAAAAAGGCCGATAAGGGCCCCGGCGGCAACAGGAACAATGTCGCAAAGCAGCCATTTGGCGTGAAGTCCCGGCGCAAAGGCGCGGTGGACAACGGCCGGCCATAACGAAAAGCAAATCAGTTCTATTGCGAACCAGCTTCTTCCTGTTCCGAGTGCGCCGTAACGATATGCCGCAAAAGCGATGAGAGGGGCGCTGAGAAGGAGATGCAGGGTATAGAGCCGGAGATGAAGCCGCAGGTTGCCGTGTGCGTACTGCATAAAATACTGGAAGGACATCAATGCGACAAAGGCGTTTCCAAGCATGTACCAGAAAAGAACGGGCGAGGCCCATGTTGCGGCTTCTCTGCTGCCTGTCCATGCATAGACAAGCTGCTCGCCAAAGAGGGCAATGCTCAGGGTGACGGAGAGCATGATGGCGGCAACGACCTGCGACGATTTGCGGTAGAGACGGATCATTTCTTCTTCGAGGCCGCCGGAGACGAGGTAGGTCATGCGGGGTAAAATCGCGTTGCCTATAGGGGCTGCGAGCTGGATGACGCCGGTTGAGATCGTCGCGACAATCGCGAAGTAGCCGTATTCCTTGAGAGGTAATAGGCCGGAAAGGAGCAGCTTGTCGAGCTGGGTAATGACGATCCATGCTGCTGAGGTATAGGCAAGGCTCAGGCCGAACGGCAGGGCCGGGCGCAAGATTGACCAACTGAAAACGAACCCCGGCTTTTGGACAGTGGGCGGAAGCTGGCGATAGAAGACCATTCCCATTATGAACGGTTCGATCGCGGCCATGAGAAATTGATAGAGAAAGTATACCAGTGGGGCTGTGCTGACCCAATGGAGCAGGGCCAATGCGCCGAAGGATTTGAACGTTGCAACGGCTATGGAGACGGAATTCTGGGCGACTTGCGCTTCGATCCCGGACAGGCCGCTGCGGTAGATGGCGGAAAAGAAACGCAGGCCGATGATTGCGCCCATCAACGAGACGCACTGCGCGACTTCGTGGAAATCAAGCGTTTTTACATTGAGCCAATGCGTTGCGATGAGATCGCTGGAGACGTAGATGGCTACGAATACGGTTACGGCGAGTATGCCGAAAACAATTTCGACGCTGCGTAACAGCTTTCTGAAAATCTCCTGCTTTTCGGGGCGCGCGCGGGAGGCGGCGATTTCCCGGTTCAGCATCGGTGACAGTCCGGCATCGAGCATGCTGAGCCATGTTTGCAGGACAAGGAAAAATCCGATCAGGCCGTATCCCTCGGGGCCCAGATACTGGAGATAGAGAGGAAAAACGACGATGCCGATGAAGGTTACATAGGCCTGGCCTATATAGTTCGCGATAGCGTTTTTTTTGACCGAACGGACGCGTGTCATTTTTTTCATACCCTCTTGGCATCAATGTGCGTGTCGGGGTAGGCGGCGGGGTCCAATATGCGGTTGGCTATCTGTTCCCATGTGAGGATGGATGTTGCGGGTATCTTTTGACAGGCAAGCGCTTGTCGGATGGCGCTTGTTATCGACTCTTTGTCGCCGGATATGTAGCCGAACCGGCCCGTGTATTTGCCGCAAACCGTTTGTGGGCATATGGCGGGTATTCCATAGTATCCGTATTGGAGAAGCTTGAGAGATGTATCCGCGAGATAGGGAGAAACGTGTTGGCCATTGTAGGGCGCAATTCCGGCGTTTGCATGCGCGATATAGGCTATCGTTTCGTCGTAGGGCTTGTCGGGATAGACGACGATATTGGGCACAGATAACAGGCTTGCGTATTTTCCGCCGCCGATGACATGGAATGTGATTTCAGGAAAAGCCTTTGCCGCTATCTCAAAAAAACTGCGGTCGAAAAGCATTGCCCCTATGGAAACGAGGTTTACTCCAGGGCGGTAGGGCGACGGGGGGAGGGGATCCTTTATGGACGGTTTGACGCCTTGCGGAACGAAAATCAAGGGCGTTCCGCGCGGAAATTCCGAGGCCATGAGCAGAGAAGAAATTTTCACCCTGTCGAATTTTGTCGCGGCTTTCGCAAGGATCTTTTGGAGGGCGCGCGGTTCGTTGTTGGTTCGCAGGCTGTCGGAGGCGATATAGATGACGCTTGCATCGGGGTTCAGCTTTTTTACATAACCGAAAAAGGCCAGACTTATGCTGGATTCAATGAAGATCGTTTTGGATTCCTTGACCCACGATTTGAAGATACGGGGGGAAAGGCGCGCGTAGATATAATAGTAAATGGATAACAGGATCGACGCTCTGTCTTTCGGCAATTTGACGGGGTGTACGAACGTTTGCCACAAATAGGCATCGATATTATTTTGCGTTTCGACTCTATTGGCCCGGCCCCATAACGGCAGGCGGTGATCTTTGATTATTCTGGACAGGTGGCTGAAGCCGACCGAGAAAAAACGCGTCTTTCCCTTTTTGGCCAGCTCTTCCGCAATGAAATGCATGCTGGCTTTTCGGGAGCTTCGATAGTCGTGCGTCGATATGATAAGAAAGGGAGGCTTATCTTCGGACATTTTTCCCCCTGAGCCGCATGCCTATAGGCTCTGCTTTAGCCACAGGCCGAGGCGGTTGAGCGCTGAGCCGCCTGCGTTCAGGCTGCGCGTGCCGTACGATATGGCGCTGCTCGATGCCAGTTCCGGCTGCATGGCGATGGCAAGAAGACCGGCTGTCGTTGCAAATGCCGGGCCCGATGTAGATTCCGCCATCCCCGCAAAGGCGGATGCGGTTCCTTTTGACGATAGCGTTGTCGGCCGCGCGACCCTCAGGGGCCTGCCCAGCCTGACCTGCTTTTCGAGAATGCGTTGTGCGAGTTCGCGGGTTCCGGGCAATTGCGAGGCTCCGCCCGTCAGGACAACGCGCCTTCCGGCAACGTCGCCAAAACCGCTTTTGTCCATTTTGGTCCGCAACAACTCGAAAATTTCTTCGACACGCGGCTGGATAATGCGGATCAGGTGCGACTTGGGGAGATGATTGGCGTTTTCGGGCGAGTCTTCTTCGCCTACAAGGGGAACGTCTATCGTTTCGCGTTCGTCCATGGGGCTCTGGATGGCGTTCCCGTAGAGCGTTTTGAGGCGCTCGGCTTGCGCAATGGAGGTGGTGAGGCCGCGCGCTATGTCGTTTGTGATGTGCGCGCCGCCTAGCGGAATGCCTCCGGCATAGACGACATTGCCGTCGAAAAAGACGGAATAGCTTGTTGTGCCCGCGCCCATATCGATGACAAGGCTGCCCAGATCCATTTCGTCTTCGACAAGGCAGGCAAGTCCGCTTGCATAAGGGGCTGCGACGATCTGATCGACGTCGAGATGGCAACGCGCGACGGCGGTTGAAAGCGTTCGCACGGGGCCGAAGCCCGCTGCGATCAGATGCATCTGGGCATGCAGAAGGTTACCCGTCATGCCGAGCGGATCGCGGATGTTTTTCTGGCCGTCGAGGGCGTATCCGGTGGGGATGGTTTGCAAAAGCTCAAGAAGCTGGTTTTGCGCGTCTTCGGGAACCATCGTTTGGCCTTGCGCAAGGATGCGCGCCAGATCGGTGTCGGTTACTTCCCGGCCATTCAGGGGGAGTTCTATATCGACCGTTTGCGAGGTCAGCA
>JAQUUS010000155.1 GCA_028693775.1 Alphaproteobacteria bacterium
CAAAACAGGGTTACCCCTTGCGGGAGTCGTCGTCTCCTACGGCAACACGAGCCTCTCAAACGCAACGGACAACACGGCGCGCATTCTCTCGTTTGCAGGAAACGAAAGCGTTCCGGTCCTCGCGGGCCTCTCCGCCCCCTGCCGGAAGCACAAATTCTGCGAAAGCGTCATCCAGAAGCGTCAGGAAACGTCCGGCAACGGCCTGTGCAATCTGACCTTTCCGCCGAGCGGTCGGGCGAAGATCGAGCCGACAGCCCCCGCGATCATCGCGCAAAAGCTGAAAGAACTGGCGCAAACGCATGGCCCGCTTGATTATTTCATCATCGGCCCGTCGAGCAATTTTGCGGCGATCGCCGAAGCTCTGGGCAGCGAGTTGAAAACCGTCATCGCCCGCATAACGATGCTGGGCGGGAAATTCGACCCTCTGTGGGCGGAAATGCCGAGCGCAGACTTCAACATCGCCTGCGACCCCTACGCGCTGAAAAGCATACTTGGTCTTGGGCTGCCGATGCGCTTCGTCCCGCTGAACGCGACATGGCCGATTGCGATGCCCCTGCCGGAGATCGAAAAGCTGGTTCCCGGAACGACGCTGGCCCAAAAAGCGCAAGACCTGATGATCGCGCACTGCCGGAACTTCGCCTCCGAACCGATCTTCCGGTTCCACGATCCCAGTATCCTGATGGCGGCGCAGAGTCCCGAAGGCTTCGAGCCCCGGACGCTCGACGTCGTATGCGATGAATCGTCTGACGATTTCGGACGGCTTGTTGAAACCGAAAACGGCATTCCCTGCGAGATCTATCAAACGGACGAAGGGTCGCAAAGCCGGTTCAAAAAAGGCATCCTGTCCGCGCTGGGATTCAACCAAGACATTTGACGACCTGCGTTTATCCTCCTAGATATAAACCATGTCCTCAACCATCCTCATTCCCGGCGGAGCCGGATACATCGGCAGCCACGCCGCCTACCTTTTGAAGCAAAAAGGGTACGAGCCCGTCGTCATCGACGACCTGTCCATGGGCAACGCATGGGCGGCCTCGTTCGGCCCATTCGAGCAAGGAGATGTCGGCGACACGGATTTCGTGCGGGGCGTATGCGAAAAATACAAGCCGGTAGCGGCAATGTACTTCGCCGCGTTCATCGAAGTCGGAGAATCCGTCCAGTATCCGCAAAAATATTTTGAGAACAACCGGGACAAGGCATCGCGTTTCTTCAAAACGGCGAACGCGAGCGGCATCAAGAAAATCGTCTTTTCCAGCACGGCAGCGGTCTACGGGGACACGGCGTCAGCCTACACAAACGGCGGCGGGAGCGGGCCGATCTCCGAATTCTACCCCACAAAACCCATCAACCCCTACGGACAATCCAAGCTCGAAGCCGAAGCATACTTGCGCATGCTGGACGCCGACGGGCTGCGCTCGGTAGCGCTGAGATATTTCAACGTGGCCGGAGCGGCGCCCTCAAGCGCGCGGATCGGCGAAGCGCACAAGCCTGAATCGCACCTGATTCCGCGGCTGATCATGCCGCTGATCGCCTCAAACCCGAACCTGCTGAAAGCCATGGGGCTGGAAGAAGGCTTTACGGTCTACGGCGACGACTATCCGACGCCCGACGGAACGGCCATCCGCGACTATGTCCATGTGCTGGACCTGATCGACGCGCATATCCGCGCGCTGGACTACCTCATCGGCGGCGGCGAAACCGACATCTTCAACCTCGGAAGCGGCCGGGGCTTTTCCGTGATGGAAATTGTCGACGCAGTCCGCAAGGCGCTGAACAAACCGGCCTTTGTGCCGAAGCTGGAAGCGCGCCGTCCCGGCGATCCGGCAATCCTCGTAGCCAACATCTCCAAGGCCGAAAAAACCCTTGGATGGAAACCGGAACACACGCTGCAAAACATCATCGACGACGCCGCCCTGTGGCACAAATCCTCGTTCTATCAGGAAGCCATCAAAACGAAATTCGGGCTCGCGGGGTAATATCCGATGTCTTTTTCCAAAACGCATCCATGGTTCCTGCCCCTGTGCGGCATCGAAAAGAACGACACTCCCCTTCTGGCGCCCCAGGGCAACGTCTCGATCAAAACGAGACCCGCGACAAAAAAGCCGTCGATGTACAAGGTGCTGCTCCTGAACGACGACTACACGCCGATGGATTTTGTCGTGCAGATCCTCGAAATCGTCTTCAACAAAAAACGCGAAGACGCGACGGAAATCATGCTTCAGGTGCACAAAAGCGGCGTCGGCCTGTGCGGCGTCTACACCTTCGAAATCGCCGAAACGAAAGTCGCGCAAGTCCTGTCGGCAGCGCGGCAGGCGCAGCATCCCCTGCAATGCATCATGGAAAAAGAATAACCCGGCCCTAGTCCCGGCGCGTCACGCTAACATTTTTGCCGTCCAGCCCCAAAAGCAGCTTGCCTTTTTTGAGCGACAAAGCGAGATCGCCGAAGAGTTCGCGACGCCAACCGCGCAAAACGGGAATATCGGCGGTATCGTCAACGATAAGATTTTCGAGATCGTCGGTCGTGGCGATCAGTTTCGAAGCAACGCCATGCTCCTCGCTGACGTACTTGAGAAGAACCTTCAGCAAATCGACAGTCGGCCCGATCCCTGACGGAACGGCCCTGCGGCCTTCGCCTTTCGGGCATTGGTCCTGAGGAAGCTCGAGCGCGCGAGCGACGGCCTTCAAAAGCTCGGCGCCCTGCCGTCCCTCTGCGAATCCGCCATTCAAGCCGCGAATACGCGCAAGATCCTTCGCCTCGCGCGGCGGATGGTACCCGATTTCGAGCAAAGTCTCGTCGCGCAACACACGGCTGCGCGGCACATTGAGGCGCTGAGCCTCGATCTCGCGCCAGGCGGCGAGTTCCCTGACAAGAGCCCGCAGCCTCGGTTTTTCAGAGCGCATCTTGAGACGCTTCCACGCCTGCTGGGGGTCCGAAGCGTAGGTAGAGGGATTGGTCAGGATTTCCATTTCCTCCTGAACCCAGGACACACGCTCGTTCCTTGCCAGCAAATCCTTGAGCTTGAGATAAACGTCGCGCAAATGGGTCACATCGCCCAAGGCATAGCTGAGTTGCTTTTCCGACAAAGGCCGTTGCGCCCAATCGGTAAACCGGCTCGTTTTGTCGACCTTGGCATTGGCAAGGGACGCAGCCAGCGTTTCGTAGCTGGCGGCCTCGCCGAAACCGCAAACCATAGCGCCGACCTGCGTATCGAACATGGGCGAAGGAATGCGTTTCATGAGGTTGAAAAAGATCTCAACATCCTGCCGCGCGGCATGGAAGACCTTGATAACGTTCTGATCGTTCATAAGGTCAAAAAGAGGAGACAAATCAATCCCCTCGGCAAGAGGATCGATCGCAACGGCTTCCTTCGGCCCGCCGACCTGAACGAGGCACAATTTGGGCCAATATGTCCGTTCACGCATGAATTCCGTGTCGACGGTAACATATTCGGCTTCGCGCTGGCGGTAACAAAACTCGGATAAGAGCTCGGTTGTCTCAATATACATCAGTCAAACAAGAGCAAGAAGTCCATGGAAAAAGGCGCAGGTTCCGTTCACGACGAACGAATCACAGCCTTTCTAACAGCTTGATGGTGATCCCTGAAGGCTCATCTTGCAACCCCTTTCCCGTTGCCATATATTTTCTTACTTATTCAATTCACAGGGATTCTTCATGACAGACCAAACGCCGCCCCGCCCCGCATCCGCCCAGCCCTCCTTGCCGATGTTTTATTCCTCGCCGAGGCCGCTTGATCGCGTCCGCGACGGCAAAATGAAACTCAACCGCCCGACGAACTTTGCGTTCGCCTCCAAGACAAACGCGATCCCCCTGCTCGTCAACGAATTTCCGACAGCAGCGGCCTTCTACCCCATCGTGTTTGCCGACGGACCGTTGCCCGTACCCGCCGCAGTGGTCGGACTCAAAAACGACAGCAACCTGTTTATCGGAGAAGATGACGCATGGATTCCGGGAGCCTACCTTCCGGCCTATGTGCGGCGCTATCCGTTCATCCTGATGGACGATCCCGAAAACAAGCAGTTCGTGCTGTGCATCGACGAAAAGAGCGGCCTGCTCAAGGAAGACGGCGAGTTCGCGCTGTTCGACGGCGAGCAACCCAGCGAGTTCACGAAGAGCGCGATGGAATTCTGCGCCGCGCTGCGCCAGCAAGGCGACCAGACGGATGAATTCGTGAAGGCGCTGAAGGAGCATGAATTACTCGTCCCCAACAACGCCGAAATCACGGCGCCGAACGGAACGAAGTTCATGCTGAGCGGCTTCCTGATCATCGACCCGAAAAAGTTCGACGCGCTGCCCGACAGCGTCATCCTGCAATGGCGCAAGAAAGGCTGGCTTGGCCTCGTCTACGCGCAACTGCTCTCGTCGTACAGATGGCAAAATCTGGTCGAGCTCGCGGCGCCCAAGAAATGAGAAAAGTCCTCCGGGCCCTTTCGGGCATTGTCGTCGCCTTCATGGTCCTCGCCACGCAGGCCCATGCCCAAACGGCCCGGCACGGGCTATCTCTGCACGGAACGCCGCGCTATCCGGCGACGTTCAAGCATCTCGACTACGTCAATCCCGAAGCGCCCAAAGGCGGAGAGCTGCATCTCTCCGGCCTTGCGACGTTCGACACGCTGAATCCGTTCACGCTGAAAG
>JAQUUS010000156.1 GCA_028693775.1 Alphaproteobacteria bacterium
CAATTCTCCGCAACCGATATCGCCGATATATCCCGAACAGGGCATTCCCAGAAACTTGAAGCGGAAGATGCAGCCTTTGCGTTCTTCAACGCCAGGCCAACGGTTATCGCCCGCGCGAAAAGAGAACAGCCCTTGCTCAAGAGCCGCGTTCGTTGCCGCAACGATCAAATTGCGCCACGCTTTGGCACGCTGCGATCTAAAGTGGTTTTTCATGTCTTTGTCTCTTTTCTTAAGGCGTCTCTGTGGAGGCTGCGACCACGTCAGCCGCATCCGTGAGGATCAATCGCAACTCGGCGTCCAGAATCTCGCCGATCTTGCGCGGGTCGTTTTCCGTGGCGAGAACGGGCGCCAACCGATCCGGCAGGTTCAGCGCGCGGTCGCGCAAAACGCGCAACGTGTTGAACCACGCCACCTTGACGGCATCGGCGCGGACGAGAACAGCAGACTTTTCCTCGTATTCCAGCTTGGCGAGCCGCGCGAGGTAGGCTTCTTGGATCGCGCGGCTTTGCGCGTAGTTCGGGCCGCTATTGGCGAGCGGCGGATCGATGGGGCGTTCAGGCGCTTGTTCGATCTTCTTCGCGGGCTTGCGCTGCTGCGCAGGATCCGTGTTTTTCGCCCACGCCGCATCGGCCTTCTCGGGATCGATGGTGCCGTCGCTTTCTTTGACGATGCGGCCCGTCTTGATGGCCTTGAGCACGGCGACATGGCTGACGCCGCGGCGCTTGGCATAAGCGGAAGCTGATAGTCCCATGGTTTCGTGTCATTTGATGATCCAATCGGGCCGAAGAAAGCCATCGGATTGCTCGGAATTGAGTGGATATAAGCTGCGAATGAAGCGTTCATGGCTTGGAAAGGAGGACGTCATCATGTCCAAAAAACCAAGCAAAACCGCCAAATCCAAGCCAAAGACCCTCGTCAAGGCGCCCGTCAAGGTCAAAGCCAACGGTTCAGCCAAGACGAGTAAAACGCTTGACGAAAGCAAACTGTCCAAGCCCATGCAGGCCGGACTTGCCGCCGTTGCAGCGATGAAGCCGGAAGCACAGGCGCCAGAAGGCCGCCCGACCAAACTTGTGCGTATCAGCGAGCTTTTGAAGCGGCCCGAAGGCGCGACGCTCGATGAAATTCTCGAACTGACCGGTTGGCAAAAGCACACGGCCCGCGCCGCGATCTCACATGCGCTCAAGAAGAAACATGGTTACCATATCGTTTCCGACAAGCCGAAAGGCGGCAAACGCATCTACAAGATCACCGAACCAGAGCAATAATGTGATCACGCTGAGCCGGTTGATTATCTAACAATCAACCGGCGCTTTTCTTCGCAATAGGATGATCCCTAATTGAGTGGATAATCTTGCGACGAAGAGCGATCATCACCATGTAATGAGAAACGCATTAACGGAAGGACAGAAAATGCAAAACACAATTCAAACAGCCATCGCCGCCAACCTTGCGGCCTTGTCGGAGCGCTTGAGCAAGGCCGCCACACTCGCCAAGGAGGCCCATGAGGCAATGGAGCAAGACAACCAGAACCTCGCCATCGGCACGGTCTTGGACTTCGAAAAACGCCTACCAGAAGCGCAGGCGCTTTTCGCCGCAGCGATGGCGCTGCATAGAGGAAACATGTGATCGGTTGCGAGTCCGCGCCGTTTCGTTTCTTAAAACTTTTTCGACAGAAAATACCGCGCATGCGGTCCGGCAGCGTTTTCTATGGTTCCGAAGACGACATATCCTTGCTTTTCGTAAAAACCTTTGGCTTGAAATGCGTATGTATCGAGGAAAACGCCGGTCTTTTTTTCCTCTTTTGCATACGTCTCAGCGGCTTCCATTAATTGCCGTCCCAATCCGTTTTTGGGATCCTTGACCCAAAGATGCGTAATGTGTAGCCAATCACACTCAAAACAACCTTGCGTGCCCCCAATAAGTTGGCCGGCATCATCTACGGCGTAAAAACCAACAAAACGCCAACGCTCCGGCGGCCCGTTGGCATCATTGTAGGCCACAAGATTCTTGACGAGAGGTTTTCGATAAGGGTTGTCGTCCCTATGATCGGAAACTATTTTCAAGGCAACCTCCTTTTAAGAAAAGCAGGTTACATATAGCATGGTGCTACAGAACAGAACAGGACGAATGATTGAAATCAGGCACGCAACAGAAGCAGACTTTGTCCATCTCCCCGATATTGAGGGTAATGCGGGCTCTATGTTTGCCGATTTTGGCCTGCCCAAGTAACGCTTTATTCTTGTCGCCACTTTATTCCCTGTGGGTGCCCTCAATAGCGCCCTGGCGAGCAAGATATTCGCGGCCCTTGCCGACTGTTGTATTGATTGGAACATTACCCTTGCACATGGGGCACGTGGCTTCATCCCAAGCGGGCAGCCGCAATTCGGCGAGTGTCTTGAGCGGAGCGCCGATAACGGAATCATTGATCTTGTCTGGGTCGCGGTTGACCATGGCGCAAGCCGCGACGACCGTTCCTCCAGCAGCATTAATCGTGCGCACGACCTTCGCAAGTGATCCGCCTGTGGTGAGAATGTCCTCAACCACCAGAACGCGTTTGCTGCGAACGAGGGCGTCATAGCCCCTTGTGAGGATTTGGTTCTTATCTTCGGTCTTTTCCGTATAGACGCCAAGAACATCCTTTCCCGAAATTTCGCTCAAATGATAGGCCGTCCACTGTGACAAAATAATACCGCCAAGCGATGGCCCGACAACCGCTTCGATATTCAGTCCCGCGAACAATTGCGCAATCGCTTTGCACACCGCAGAAACGGCACGCGTATGCGGATAGATGGCATCCTTGTTCAGATAGGTATCAATGTGCTTTCCGGACGTCGCGACAATGTGGCTTCCACTTATGTATCCACCAGTCTCCTTCAGAATTTCCAAAAACTCTTGTTCCGTCATAGCGTTGACCCCCGCAAAATTGGCACCTTTGTGCGCTATTTCTTGGCACTATATAGCACGCTCGGAATTATGAATCCAACTTTGCTTTCTTTCCTGTAAACTCCTCCCAACGCTGGACGATCACGTCGCAGTATTTTGGATCCAATTCGATCAGCCGCGCCTGCCGTCCCGTCTTCTCGCACGCGATGAGCGTGCTGCCTGATCCGCCGAAGCAGTCAAGAACGATATCGCGGCTTTTGCTGCTGTTGCGGATGGCTCGTTCGACAAGCTCGACGGGCTTCATGGTCGGGTGCAGATCATTCTTCGTCGATTTATTGACGAACCACACATCGCCTTGATCGCGCGCGCCGCACCAGAAATGATCCGCGCCTTGCTTCCAGCCATAGAGGATCGGCTCGTACTGCCGCTGATAATCCGACCGCCCCAGCGTAAAAGTGTTCTTCGCCCAGATCACAAAGGTCGACCATTTCCCGCCCGCCGCAACGAAGGCTTTTTGCAGCGTGTGCAATTCGCTCGACGACATGCAAACATAAATCGCGCCTTTGCAGACAGTCACCATATTGACGCAGGCATCGTAGAGAAAAGCCTCAAACCCTTCGCCAAGATTGTCATTCATGATCCTGCGGTCATTGCCGCGCAACTTGTCCTTGGCCGTGTTGCCGTAATCCACGTTGTAGGGCGGATCCGTAAACACCATATCGGCCAAAGCGCCATCGAGAACCTTTTCAACATTGGCAAGCACGGTGCTGTCTCCGCAGAGCAAACGATGATTGCCGAGTACGTAAACATCGCCGGTCTTCGTTTTGGGTTCAACGGGAACTTCGGGAACTGCAGCGTCGTCCGTGTTACCTTCCGCGCCGTCATCCTCCAAAAGATCGGCAAGCTCCTCGTCAGAAAAGCCCGTCAGATTGACGTCAAAACCATCGGCTTCAAGCGCCTCAAGTTCGCCTCGCAGAATATCGTCGTCCCATCCGGCGTTGAGCGCCAGTTTGTTATCGGCGATCACATAGGCGCGGCGTTGCGCCTCGGTCAGGTGATCTAGGATGACGACAGGAACGACTGGCAGCGCAAGTTTCTTCGCCGCCTCTAAGCGGCCATGCCCAGCGATGATGCCGTTTGATGTATCCACAAGGATCGGGTTGAGAAATCCAAATTCGGCAATGCTCGCAGCGATCTGGGCAAGCTGTTCTTCCGAATGTGTGCGCGGATTGCGGTCATAGGGCACAAGCCGATCCAGCGGCCAAAGTTCTATCCGCTCGGCCATTTTGGTGTTCGTTTCAGTCATGGATCTCGGTTTTGTTTTGCGTCAGCATTGGCGCATCGGAGCGAATGCGATCTTCAGCCAGAGCCGCGTAGCGTGGGTTGAGTTCGATCAGAACGGCGTTTCGTTGCAGGCGCTCGGACACAAGACCTGTTGTTCCTGCGCCGCCGAACGGGTCAAGAACCGTGCCGCCATTTGGGCAACCGGCAAGGATGCACGGTTCGACCAGCGCCGTCGGAAAGGTGGCGAAGTGAGCCCCCTTGAATGGGCGCGACGAAACCGTCCAGACGCTGCGACGGTTGCGGAAGGACGGATCGTTTTTGGGAACGATCAATCCGCCGCCGTGCGAGGCCTGGCCGGGAAAACCCCGTTCGGGCCGTCCCGCCTGGTAGTTTTTCCGCTGCAGACGTTTGTCGTTCGCCGTGCTTTCGGCAATGGGCTCACGGACGGCTGTGTAATCGTAAAAGTAGGCCGGCGATTTGCTGAA
>JAQUUS010000157.1 GCA_028693775.1 Alphaproteobacteria bacterium
AGCGGTAGGGAGTCTAACATAACGGAAATCAACCAATAAATATTAGTTTTTTTCGCTCGAAACAGGCCTGATAAGCGAGCATAGCGATTGTTCGCAATCAATCAGGATGGCGTCGGCGGCGCCCGCGACCTGATCGGTCGCTTTGGGCAGCGTGCAGGAGACGCGGTAGATCGTTCGGCCGCTGCTGCCCGGAAAGCTCCGGACGACGTCGATTTTTTTGGGCGGGCAGTTGTTGAGCCGCGCGACATCGCGCGCTTCGACCTGTCCGGCTTGGGCCGGAAGGGCGGCTAGGATCAGGCAAAGAACGGCAAAAACACGGGACATTGCGGAGGGTGCGAATCATTTGAGGCATGCTATCATAGTAAAACCATGACGGAACCGTCCACTACCCTCAACGGAATACTGAACCAGCGCGTGATGCTTGAGCAGCCTGCGGAAGGTTATCGCGTCGCGATCGACACTGTTTTGCTTGCTGCGGCCGTTCCGGCCCTGACGGGCGATGCTGTGCTGGATCTCGGGTGCGGCGTCGGCGGCGCCATGCTTTGCGTGGCTTGCCGCGTTCCGGGGCTCAGGGGGACGGGCATCGACATTCAGCAGGATCTTGTCGATCTTTGCGTTCGCAATATCGCCCGTAACGGCTTTGCTTCGGGGTTGTCGGCGCGCCGCGCCGATGCGACAGCGCTTCCCGAAGATTTAAATGGCCTTTTCGATCATGCGATGATGAACCCTCCCTATCATGACGAGGCGTGTCACGACGTTTCTTCCAACGAGGTCAAACGCACGGCCAATGCGGCAAAATCAGGCGATTTGCCTTTGTGGATCGCTTCGGCGCGCGCGGCGCTCAAGCCCTCGGGAACGCTCACTATTATTCATCGCGCGGACAAGCGTGGGGACATTCTATCCTGTTTGGAAAAGGGATTCGGCAACGTGGCTGTTTTTTCGCCCCAGCCAAGGAGCGGGATGCCTTCAAAGCGCATTATTATTGCGGCGCGCAAAGATGCTCCTTTTGTGGTTCATGACGATATTCCTTTTGTATTACATACGGATACGGGTTCTTATACGGAAGAAGCCGAATCCATATTTCGCCATTGCGAAAGATTAGTGCTTGACGTGGGATAGTATCGCTTTATTACAGGGCGCAAATCCTCGGTGAGCGACATGAAGAAAAAGCGTGACAAGTTTTACTACACGAGCTCTCACGACAACGATTTTCCGTCGCGCTTGTATTTCGATTGGAGCCGTTTGCCTGAAAAGGCATGGAAGGCTTTTCTGGCCGCTGATGCGGAAAGCACGAAATGTGCGGTCGCCCTTCTGTTTAAACCCGGAATGTTTTTGAGCCATTCGTTTCTCGAAAGCAAAGGCTTCGAAGTCAGAAACAAGTACATCGACATGGATTCGGACCGTCCCGACGCTATCAGCTATGTGACCGGGTTGACCACGCTTGAAAATGCGTTCGATCTTTTGAAGCAATCTTCCATTTCGGCTGTGCGCGTTCTTGGCGAAGTCGAACAGCCCGCAAGCGCGTTGGCCATGATCGAGACCATGCGCGACGTGGCTATCTATCAGGACGAAAAGACAGGCTTCGGGATTTTTTCCAAGCCTTCACTCGGAAGGTCTTCCTCGAAGAGGCGGAGTTTAAATACGCCCTTTCCTCACTAGAGCTTTCTGAGCCAATCGAGGCAGATGGGATAAAATCCGTTATTAAACAGGTTGTTATGACCGCTTTGCTGCGAGTAGTAGAGGCGTTTGGGCTCGTTTGCCAACTCGTAAAGCGCCTTTTCCTGTTCGGTCGGGACCACGATGTCCTTTCCGCTCGCCGCAATCAGGAGCGGCAGGTGCAGCGAGGAAATTTTCGATGCGTTGTCGAATTTGTCGCGGGTCATTTGCCGCGCCGGAATGAACGGAAACCGTACTTCGGCCATTTCGGGAATCGACAAAAACGGAGTCATCAGGATCATTCCGCGCACGCCGAATTCGCCCGCCATTTCGGTTGCGACGCCCGTTCCAAGCGAATGCGCGATCAGCACGATGTCGTTTTCCTTGACGCCCGTTTCGATCAGTTTTTTCACAAACGCACGCGCGTCGGCGTAGAGCCCTTCTTCCGAAGGACTTCCGGGCATGTTGCTGTAGCCCCGGTATTCAACGATCAGGTAGCCGTATCCGGCGTCGATAAACGGCTGGGCCAGCGGCGCTGCCGTTTCGAGACTGTCGGCGTTGCCGTGGAAATAGACCAGCGTTAGTCCTTGCGCTTTGGCCGGGACGTACCAGCCTTTGAGGTTCAGTTCGTCTTCGGTGCGGACGGGAAATTCTGCGAAGCCCGTTTTGGGAAATGCCGCTTCGGGCGAGACGTAGGTGTGGTTGGGGAAATAGAGAAGATTTCTCTGGAAGACATAGATGCCCGTCAGGGCGAACACATAGACCAATGCCAGGGCGGCAAGGATTTTGCCTGTTTTTCCGAGAAGTCCCTTCATAATGCGCCTTTCCAATCTCCGTTCATGGCTTGCCAGCATGTTAGCGCCGCAATGGCTGCGGTATCCGCGCGCAGAATGCGCGGCCCCAGGCGAACAAATACGGCGTTCGGCGCTTTGCGCAAGGCTTCCAGTTCCTCGGCCGCAAATCCGCCCTCGGGGCCCGTCACAATGGCCGCTTTTTTGAAATTTTTCAATTCCTGAGCATGGAAGGCTTCGTGTACCGGAACCGCCGTTCCCCATTCGGCGCAGACGATCATGGCCCGGTCCTTGGGGAAGACGTCGATCAGGTCGGCCAGATCGACCGGGTTGCCTACCGCCGGGACGCTGAGGCGGTCCGATTGCTCCGCCGCTTCGCGGCAGATGCCGTAGGCGCGGTTGCCGTTGATTTCACGGACCTGGGTTCGCTGCGTCAGGATCGGCTGAATCTCGCAGACGCCTAATTCTGTCGCTTTTTCAATCATATATTCGAAATGCGCTTTTTTGATGGGCGCGCAGCACAGCCAGAGATCCGCGTCGGGCGTTTGGGGGCGCAGTTGCTCTTCGACGGTGAGTTCGGCCTTGTTTTTGCCGGGAGAGGACAGCGTTGCGCGGAATTCCCCGTCGCGGCCGTTGAACATTCGGAGAACATCGCCCGGGCGCAGGCGCAGGACGTGCAGCAGGTAATGCGCCTGATCCTCGGTTGCGGCTACCGTTGCGCCTTGCGACAGGTTGGCTGTTACGAAAAGTCTTTGTGTGTGGCGAAGGTCCATTTTTGTTGCCGTGGGCAAGGGGGAATTTCCGTTCGTTGTTTCTCGCGTTCCGGGCTTAGCATAAAGGGTCTAACCAAGGATCGACAAGCCCCTGTCAAAGGGTCTAACCAAGGATCGACAAGCCCCTGTCAAAGGGTCTAATAATAGATGATATCCTTGATTCTTTTTAAGGGGTATTCCTTCTATGCGTCTTTCGAAAATTACAAAGCTTCCGATTCTCGGAGCCGATGTCGATATTTCCGGCATCACCGAGGACTCCCGCAAGGTCGGGCCCGGATTTCTTTTTATCGCAACGCCCGGCGTCAAGCTCGATGGGCGCGAGTTTATTCCCGACGCTCTCAAGAAGGGCGCTGTCGCTGTGCTTCTGCCTGAAGGGTCGGAGGCGCCTTTGGGCGTTTCCGTCGTTATGACGGACAACATTCGCCGCGAAACGTCCGCTTTTGCGGCGGCGTTCTATCCGCATCAGCCGGAAACCATCATGGCCGTGACCGGTACCAGCGGCAAGACGTCGACGGCTCAATTCGCACGCGAGATTTCGCAGGCTCTCGGCCACAAATCCGCGAGCATCGGCACGCTCGGCCTTGTGGATGCGGAAGGCATGCATTATGGCTCGCTCACCACGCCGGACGCCATTACCGTGCACAAGCTGCTCGACGAATGCGTCGGCAAGGGCATCACGCACGTCGCTATGGAAGCGTCGAGCCATGGGATTGAGTTCGAACGCCTCGATTGCGTCAAGTTCAAGTCGGCGGCGTTTACGAATCTTTCCCGCGACCATCTCGACTACCATCAGACGATGGAGGCTTATTTCGACGCCAAGAAAGGCCTTTTCGAGCGGTTGTTGCCTGCGGGCGCGGCGGCGGTCATCAATGCCGATATTCCGCAGTTCAGCGCGCTGGCCGGTATTGCCAAGGCGCGCGGCCTTCGGCTCATTTCATTTGGCAAGGACGCGAAGGATTTGCGTTTGATCGAGGCGCGGACCGTCAGGGGCGGGCAGATTTTGCAGATCGAGGCGTTTGGAAACAAGAAAGAGGTTCTTCTTCCCGTTCTCGGAAGTTTTCAGGCGTGGAATGCGCTTTGCGCGGCGGGCCTTGTGATCGGCGCGGGCGAAGATATCGACAAAACAATCGAGGCGCTGGCCAATGTGTCGGTCGTTCCGGGGCGCTTGCAATATATCGGTACGACGAAGAGCGGCGGCGAGGTGTTTGTGGATTATGCGCACAAGCCCGATGCGCTCGAAAATGTTTTGCGCGCGATGAGACCTTATGTCGAGTCGGCGAATGGCAGGCTCGGCGTTGTTTTCGGCTGCGGTGGCAATCGCGACAAGGGCAAGCGTCCGATCATGGGCGATCTCGCTCAGCGCCTTGCCGATTGGGCCATTGTGACGGACGACAATCCCCGTTA
>JAQUUS010000158.1 GCA_028693775.1 Alphaproteobacteria bacterium
TGACGCTATGTTGGTTTCTTGAGTAGTGCGGGTGTAGCTCAATGCCCGCGAGCGTAGGCGAGCTTCTTAACAAGAAGAGACGTTGACGCTATGTTGGTTTCTTGAGTAGTGCGGGTGTAGCTCAATGCCCGCGAGCGTAGGCGAGCTTCTTAACAAGAAGAGACGTTGACGCTATGTTGGTTTCTTGAGTAGTGCGGGTGTAGCTCAATGGTAGAGCAGAAGCTTCCCAAGCTTACGACGAGGGTTCGATTCCCTTCACCCGCTCCAATGATTTTCAAAAATCCGTAATCCTTTCTTCAGCGGACGATATGCGCCGGAGCTGTTTTGCCAACGGGGAATTTATGATTGTTGGCCTCAAAAGGCATATTTCCGTTCCGGAAAAATTTTGGACGTGGCTTGGCGTTCTTCTGGCGATCGCTCTTTTCTTTTTTTTGGAGCTTCGGACAATCAGTTTGACGCCTCCTTCCTGGTGGGGTTTTTTGGATCAGGGGCGCTATCTCGAAGCGGCAAGAGCCTTCTATCACGGAGACTGGAGCCCGGAACGGCATTGGTATCCTCCCGGTTATTCATTGTTGGCCGCTCCTTTTGCAGGCCTTCTTCCCAAAGATCCTTTCATGCCGGTTAATCTGCTGTGTCTGATCGGCTCCATGTTCGCGGTCAGGGAATTGGCAAAAAGTGTCGGGCTTCCTTCTGTGCTCGGAACAGCCGCTTTTTTGTTGACGACGGTTTTTCCGAAAATTGTGTTGCGGCATTATGTTCTTCCATGGACAAGCATTCCTGCCGGATTTTTGATCCTGTCCGGACTGTGTTTGTGTCTTTTACCGCCAAAGCCGAAATACTCATTTGTTCTTGGGCTCATTTTGGGGGCGATCCTGCTGATCAAGCCGATCGACGCGGTCGCTCTTGTGCCCGCCGGGTTTTATTATTTTGCGCAGGTGTTTGCGCCTTCCGGCCTCTCGTGGCGCAAGGTCGGGCATAATGTTTTATCGGGCTTGTTGTCTCTTGGCTCTTTATCTCTTTTGGCGGTTTTCATTCACTGGAAAATTTATGGCTGGCATTTGTCGGCTTACGAAAAGATGACGACCGCCGGGCCGGTTTTTTTGTCGGACCAGCTTGTTTCGAAGCTCTATGGCCTGTTTGTCGATCCCTCTGTTTTGTTTGGTTCGTTCCATGAGCCTCATGGCTTGTTTGCAAGATTTCCGTGGATTGCCGCAGGTCTCGTCGGTATGGGGGTGGGGAGTTGCAGGAAAATATCTCTTGCCGCCTTGTCGGGATCCGTTCTGGCGTTTGTGCTTTTGTATGCCTCTTATTATGATCTAAATCCGCATAATCTTTGGCATTACAATACGGTTCATTATTTCGTCTGGACATTTCCCGTCTTCGCTCTTTTCGGCTTTTATTTGCTTAAGGAGCTTTTTGTCCGGAGGTCTTTTGGCGCGATGGCTGCAACTGTGGCGGCCGGAGCGGTGCTTCTGATCTGGCATCCTTATTTGCAGGAACTGCCGGAGGCAAAAGCCGGTTTTGAAAAGCAGGAGCTTGCGCTTGACATATCGGGCTGTGCAGCGCCTTGCGTGATCGATATCGAGCCCGAAGGCTCGGGTTTCGATGCGCGCGGCATTCGGCAAATCAGGCTGGCGCCCGAAACCTTGCGCGTTATTCCGGCGAGAAGTTCGCTTGTCTTTCCGTACGATCGGAACGTACGCGTTTTGTTGTGGAATGTGACGGGTTTGGCAGACGTTCGTCTCAGCCTTCCGGGCCATCATCCGGCGGATATACGGAGCGTTCGTATATTTTCTATGAAGTGGCGGCTTGGTCTTCCGTGACGAAGGACTTCTTCATTCCTTCCTCAATGCTCGTTTGAGGCGTCCAGCCGAGGCATTTGCGGATGTGCGAGGGATCGATGGTCAGGTTGCCGAGCAGCCTGTCGGCCATGCCTTCGCGTCCGGCAAGGCGCGCCAGCAGCTTCAATACGGATTGCGGGAACGGAAACAGCCGGGCCTTTTTCCCCATGGCTTTTGCCATATGCCGCACAAGGTCGGGAGTCGACAGATCTTGTCCGTCGCCGACGAGGAACAGGTTTTTCCCGAGCAATTCCCGGTCGAGGCACAGGAGGATGACGTCGATCAGGCTGCCGACGTATAGCATGCTGCGCTTGTTCGAGATTCCTCCCAGCGGCAGGGGCAGGCCCATTTCGATTGCGCATTTCAGGCTCGCGAGGTTGCCTTTGACGCAGGGACCGTACAAAAGGGGCGGCCGCAGGATCACGACTTCAAGCCCGTAGGTTTCCGCCATTTTTCCCAGCATTTGCTCGGCTTCGTATTTCGACTGGCCGTAGGCGTCTTCGGGCGCAGGGGGATCGGATTCGGTGTAGGGCTTGTCTCGTCCTTCGCCGTTCACTTTGATGGAGCTTACAAAAATAAAACGCTTTACGCCCGCTTCGACAGCTTGTTCGGCAAGCCGCCGCGTTCCTTCGACGTTGATTTTCCGGTAGAGCGACAAGGCTTTGTCGGGCCGTTCGTTTGTTATGTGCGTGCGCGCGGCAAGGTGAACGACGGCGTCCATGTCGCTCAGCGCTTCCGACCAGTTCGTTGCGCCGTCGATGTCAGACGCCCTGAAATAGTAGACGTCTTCGGGAAATCCGGGCAGGTCTTCCTGGCCGCTGGCAACGACTGTATGTCCTTGAAGCCACAAAGCGTCGACCAAAGGTTTCCCGACAAATCCTGTTGCGCCTGATACCAGTATTTTCATTGTGCAATCTTTCTGTAGAGGTCCGCATAGGCTCGGCCAGTGTTCTCACCGGAAAACAGGCGCTCATAGCGTGCGCGCCCGGCCTCGCCCATGCGCCGGGCCAAGGCTTCGTCTTTGCAAAATCCGTTCAGGGCTTCCGCAAGGGCGGAGGAATCTTCCGGCGCGATTTCGATGCCGGTTACGCCGTTTTCGTTGACATAGGAAGTGCCGGTTCCGATGGCGCAGCTGACGACGGGTCTGCCGAACATCATCGCTTCGACCAGCGCCAGCCCAAAGGCTTCGGAGCGCAGGTGCGATGGAAAGGCGAAGGCGCGGCATCCGGCGAGCAGGGCTGTCTTTTCGGTTTCAGTGACGGGGCCTGCGAATATGACGTTTTTCGCGCCGACCTCCGATGCCAGTTGCCGCAGACAGGATTCCTGAGGCCCGTATCCGGCAATGACAACCGGCAGGGGCAGGCGCGGCGCAGCGCGGACAAGCGTATGGAGGCCTTTGTAGTAACGCAGGGCGCTGATCGACAGGATATAGTTTCCTTGCTCGATGCCGAGGCGGGAATGGATTTTTTCGTCTACCGGCTGCGAGGCTACGTCTGAGATGCACAGCGGAATGGTGTGCAGTTTTTGCGGGTCTATGGTTTTCAGGACAGGGCTTGTGGCGACGTATTGGGACGATGTGGCCACAACGGCATCGACCGAGCGCAAGGTATGCGATATCAACGGGGCATATAGCTTTGCGAGCCATCTTTGCCGCACGATGTCGGAATGATAGGTCAGCAGGGTCGGTTTTTCCTTAGGCAGGGCGAGCCTGAGCAGATCTCCGAACGGCCATGGAAAGTGAAAGTGGACAACGTCCGCGTTTTCGGCTTCTTTTTGGAAACGGGAAAAGGCCGATAGTCCTCCTATGTCGCAGGAGGCCGGGGCTCCGTAGGACTTCGAGCGGATAACGACACCTTCTGGAAAAGAGAGCTCTTGGGGCTTTGGTGTCGGCGACAGTGCAAAGATGCGCGTTTCGATGCCGAATTTTTGCGTGTTCAAGGCAAACTGCCGAATAGCTTCCTGCAATCCTCCGGGAGGATCGGGAAAATATGTTCGGTAAACCTGTAAAACGCGCATCTGTTTCGTCCGGGTTCAAGGAAGCCTTGATGGGGTGTTATCGGCGGGGCTTGTAAGGCTCGGCAACGTAATTCCAAAGGCCTTCCGGAATGGTCTTAAGCCAATTTTCGTCGGATAGATAGGCCATGATTTGTCTGCGGGCCGCAAGGCCTAAACGTGTCCGTTCGGCGGGGTCTCCGATCAGGCGGCGCAGCTCGCTGGCGGCCTGATCGACGTCCGGTTCGGCCCAGACGCCGCCGAGGCCATCGTATCCGTGCTGGTCGTCGACGATGGGCACGAGCTTGTAATCGATCAAAATGCCCGATTCCGGCGTCATATATTCCGTATTGGCCGACCAGCCTGTCGCTATGACGGGCTTGGCTGCCGCCATGCCTTCGGCCAGAAGCATTCCGAATCCTTCCGCGCGGTGCAGGGACAGAATAATATCGACTCGCGCAATAAGATTTCTCATGTCTTCGGAGCTGAGCTTTTCGTGCATGAAATATACGTTGGTCAAGCCTTCGGCGCACTTTTTCAGCCGCGCTTCCGAATCGGGCCACGTTTGCGAGTTGTTGATTTTGATGACGAGCACAGATGACGGATTGTTTCCGGCGGCTGTGCGAAATGCCCGGATGACCGCTTCCGGGTTTTTGCGCGCGTGGGTCGAACGGATGTCATAGGTGAAGAAGACAATCGTTTTTCCTGAAAACTGGGGCAGGGGATCGCGCGTGGGCGGGGCAAGGTA
>JAQUUS010000159.1 GCA_028693775.1 Alphaproteobacteria bacterium
TTTTGAGAGCCAGCGCGCACGGCCCCGTAAGGGTCCTGATCCCGATGGTTTCGAGCGTCTCTCAAATGCAGGAAGTCCGCGCGCACATGCTGCAAGTCGAACGTCGGCTGCATCGCAGAGGCATCAAAATCAAAGGCCTCCCGCCGCTCGGCGCGATGATCGAAATTCCCGCAGCGGCGCTTGTGGCTGACGCGCTGGCGAAAGTCTGCGACTTCTTCTCCATCGGCAGCAACGACCTGACGCAATACACGCTGGCCATCGACCGCGGCGACGACAGCGTGGCCGAGCTCTACGATCCGTTCCACCCGGCGGTCTTGCGGCTGATCCAGTTCACGGTGGCCTCGGCATGGCGTGCGAACATCCCCGTGGCGCTGTGCGGCGAAGTCGCGGGCGACCCGCGCGCAACGACCCTTCTGCTCGGCCTTGGCCTGAGAGAACTGTCGATGGCGCCCCTGCGCCTCCCGGCCGTCAAGAACGAGATCATGCAAACGGCGCTGCCGCAAGCGAGCGAATTCGCCGAAAAGGTTCTGAGCAAAGTGAACCAGCAGGAAATCATCGATCTCTTGCAAAAGAAGCCGTTGATAAAGGGAAAATAGCGCCGGTCTCAAAACTCCGGGCCAAAAGCTACGGAAGAAACCGAGCCATCCGCATCTTGATCGAATCCGAGCGATACCGCCTCGGAGGGCGATGCATGGTTTGCAACCGCTCCACGCGCCGGTCGACAAACGGATGCGTGTGCAGGCTCCCATCGACCGCCCTGATCGGAAAAGCAAGAAACGCCACACACAAAGCGAAAGCCTTGTCTTTTCGGGAAAGAGCTCGCCATATGCGATACTTCTCCTCCGGAAAAGGAGGTTCGTCTCTTTTGATCGCCTTGGCCAGCGCCATCGGCTTGCCCGAAACGACAGCCCCGATGCGATCGGCCTGAAACTCGGCCCTGCGGCTTAAAGCCCGGGCCAAAAAAAGCCCGGCAAAAGTAGAACATTCGAACAGGAGCAGCGAACCTGAAAACATGCCCGAAAAGAACAAAAGGCTCTCCACAAAGAGGCCGAAACTCTTCTGCGTGGCATGAGCCATCTCATGCCCCAACAATCCGTCGAGTTCGTTCAAAGAGCAGTTCCTGAGCATATTTTCGCCGAATCCGATAAGAGGCCGGGTTCCGTAACGATTCAGGAAAAAGGCATTGTTGCGCAGAGACTTTTTATAGATGACGCGAATTTCAGGCGTCTGTTTAAGCCCGAGTTTTTCTTTGTACTCCTGAGCCCTGCCTTGGAGATAGGCTACCTTGCCATAATTCTTGCCGGGCCTGTGGTCTGGAATAATGTCCAGCGCCAAACGCTCGTATAAATGATAGGCTCCGTGCACAGCGATTGCCCCGAGCGCCCCAAAGCCGAGCACCTGAGGCAAGGACGTGCCGCAAAGATATGAGGTTCCGCAAACAGACGCAGCGGCGACGGCAAACCCGGCGGCAAGCGCCATGGTCTCGGTCTTCGTGCTCTTTACGGAAAAGAGGTTCTGCCGCCCGAAACATGTAAGCTTTTCGCCAAACCGGGACGAACGAAAAACGGACGCCTGCGCGCCCTCCGCAGCCCGGCAATCGAAAAAGTCATAAGTCTCTGAAACGGACGGCATAATAACCTTCAAAAAAAACAAACGTTAGCCAACAAAAAAATCATAAACCGAAAGTCTGAAACCATTTCATCCCTGTTAGAGGCCCAAAAACAAAGCCTCCTCCTCAAAGGACATACCGCAAGAACCGCGCGCCCAGAGATCTCTTCCTGGGCTTGAAATGAGGATTCATGGCGTCCAGCCGGTCCACACGAAGCTCTGTGGGCGGATGCATCCCCGTATAAGCATACAAAAACAGCTTCAAAGGAGCCCTCGCCACATATTTCGCCTTGCCGGAAAAAGAAGCCCGCTCCCATCTCTTGTCGAGAGGAACGCGGCCTGAGGTCGCCTTTAAAACTTCCGCAAGGTTATAAGGCCTGCCCGACACGGCCGCGCCTATCCGGTCCGCCTGATATTCCTGAGCCCGTCCATACATGAAAGAGAGAGGAAGCATGGCGAACAAAAACGCGACCGGAGAGGAAAACAAATAGCTCGCAAGGGAAAACGCCACCCACTTGCTCATATGGTTTTCCTTGAGATGCGCGAGTTCATGGCCCAAAACACCTTCCAGCTCCTGACGGGAAGCCGTTGCAAGCATTTTTTCTTCGAAAACAACCGCCGATCCGGCGAACGGAACCGACAAGGAAGCCGTGCCCCCGAACGGGCCCCAGGCTTTGTCGGACCAAACCCGGATCTCGGGCGTCTTTTTCATGCCCATCTTGCGGCAATATTCCTGCGCGCGGTCCTGAAGGAACTCGAGCTCTTTTTGCTCGTTGCCGCAGACATCTCTGTGGGTCCTGTTAAACAAAGCCGTGCGCCCAAGCATCACAAACGACGCCAACGAAACGGCGACAGGCAAATTGACCCTGCACATGAGAGAAAGCGCCGTCTGCAAAGCGCCAAAATCCCGCGCCAGCGCCAAAGACGAACAGACACCGACAGCAGCGCATGAAAAAAAAGCCAATGAAAGGGCGCGCTCTTTGGTGGTGGCCGAAAGGGAATAAACATCGTTCGACCCGACAAGTTTTTTCAGTCGGTTCTGTTTCGAAGGAGGCGCAACCTCCCCGCCCCCGCGCGCAACGGGCCCCGCCGCCGTGCGGGCATCGAAAGAGTCAAACGTTTCAGAAAAAGCCGACACAATAACCTTGAAAAAACAGTCGTTAGCGCAACGAGCAAAGTATAAACCGAATTCCCGAAACCAATTCGCACAACTTTCACAACAACGCTTTTGCGTTAACCTTAAGGTCTCAAAACAAGCCGTGAAAACCAGGCCTTGGCGGATTCGCTCTCATAGCGGCGCGGAGGATCCTGGAGCCGTTTGAGACGTTCGATGCGGCATTCCTCATGCGGATGCATCGCCCTGAATATATATCTCAGACCTTTTCTGGGCGCGCGCACGAGCCCCGTTCCCAGAACGGAGCACTTCTGGGCGACAGGCAAACCGCTCCATGCCTGATAGATCTCGCTGGCCGGAAGCTTGTTCCGGGCTTTCATGGCAGCTTCCAAAAATTCGACAAGGGCTAGCCGCTCATTCGAAACGACCGCCCCGATACGATCGGCCTGATATTCGCAAATGCGCGAGTGCAAGGCGAAAAGAGGAACAAAGGCAAGCATGGGCGCAAGCGTATAAAGCTGCATGCCCGAAATTTCCACCGCCGCCAGCATCAAAGTTATCATCTCGATTTTTTGGAATCGGTGTTTCTGGGCGATGTGCGCCGTCTCATGAGCCAGAATGGCGCGAAGGCGCTCGTCAGGTTGTTCGAAGAAATGGTCCTCATGAAAAGCGACCCCCTCCCTGGACCTGGAAAACTTGACGGTCTGCGGAGGCCCCTTTTTATACAGAAGAAAAAGCTGCGGAGCTTCCTTCAGGCCCAAAGCATCGCTGTAAGCGAGCGCATCCCTTTGAAGGCGCCCAAATTTCTCGCGAGTGAAAGGAGAAGAGGCGGTGTAAAGAGACTCTCCGATCCTGTCCGAAGCCACAAAGTAAAAAGAAGCGCCGATAAGAGACGAATAGAACGGAATGCTCGGCTGGGGCGACACAACGATCGACGCGCAAACGAAAGCGGCAGCTGCGGCGAAGCAGGCCGAAATGGCAATCTTTTCGCTACGCGTGCTCTTCAGGGAATAGACATCCTCTTTTCCCCAAAAAGTACGCCGAATGCCCTTTTGAGAAACAACGCCGCCGTCCGCTCTTCCGGCGTCTTGCAAAGAAAGAATACCTGAATCCGCAGAACCGTCCTGCATAAGACCGTCTCGAAATATCGTTCAACCAATATCGGGACTATACAAAGAAAAGACGAAAGGAATAGGACTAAGAAAGAACAAAACAAGGTTAACCGCAGGCAAAAGCATCCTGCGGCGCAGCATCCGGTAAATAATTTTTGGGATTAACGAGAAATCAGGCAGCCATCAGCTCTTCGAGCATGCTGGTGAGAAAGAGCTCCAAATGCTCCCGACGAGCGATTTCGGCTTCGATCGCAGCTTGCTCTGCAGCCTCTTGGGCCTTCTTCGCTTCCACGTATTTGACGAAATCAATGACCATAGGAGCCCCCTTATTCTTAACGCCGTGTATACCATAATTCGGGCTGTTAATAAAGCATGAAAACAAAAACAGCCAAGGAGTTACCCCCTCCGGCTTTCCGGCCGGTCGAAGAACGCACTCTATCCAACTGGAAACAATAAAACATTCCAAAGCCACCCCCGCGATTTCCGTCGCTTTCCGCCCGGAGCGTACCGTTAATGTTAGAGGGGGTTCTTAAACCTTTGCCCGAAGATGAAGCCCTCCGGAAGGCAAGCGAACAATGTTTCGTATTCGCAACTTTTTCGAGCGCAAAAGACATTTAATCGCCCGACTGTCGCAAATTCGCATCTATTTGCATAATCTTTGCCCCCGAAATTAAATCAACGCTTCTCAACGGGTTGATTCTTATGTAGAAGAGGCCTCGTTCACGGGCGGCACAATGGGCCTCGA
>JAQUUS010000160.1 GCA_028693775.1 Alphaproteobacteria bacterium
CAGGCGCTCTGGCCGACAAGGAACAGGCCGCGCGCGACGCGTTCGATGCGTCGGCGGCCCAATATCGCGCGACGGTTCTTGCCGCGTTCCAGAATGTTGCTGACGTTCTCCATGCCTTGCGGTCCGACGCCGAAACGCTCGTTGCGCGCCGCGAAGCCGAAGTTGCTGCCGACGAAACGCTGGCCTTGACCAAGGCGCGGTTCGAGGCCGGGGCTGTGGGCTCCGCCGATCTTCTTTTGGCTCAGCAGGGCCAGTTGCAGGCCAAGGCCGCATCCATTCAGGCCCGGGCTCAGCGTTATGCCGATACGGCAGCTCTTTTTGCGGCGCTCGGCGGCGGATGGTGGAATCGCCCCGACGCAGCCTCTATTCATTCCGAGAAAGGTTCCCGATGATCAAGCGTATGATACTCATGATTGTTGCCGTCCTGTTTATTGTCGGCGGCATGATCGGCTTCAAGTTTATGATGGCCATGCAGAACAAAAAGTTCATGGCGACCATGCCTATTCCGGCGCAGACGGTTTCGTCGATCAAGGCTGAAGAGCTGGAGTGGCAGCGGGAAGTCCGCGCAGTGGGCACGCTTCGCGCCGTGAATGGGGCCGATCTCGCTTCCGAAGTTTCGGGCATTGTCGAACGCGTTTCGTTCGATTCCGGCAACGAAGTCGAGCAGGGATCTCTTTTGATCAAGCTTCGCGACGAGGACGACCGTGCCCAGCTTCGCGCGCTCGAGGCGGCGGCGCATCTTGCGCAACTGACGCTCGACCGCGATCTCAAGCAGCTCAAGGGACACGCCGTCAGCCAGGCTACTGTCGATGCAGATACGGCGGCGCTCAACAGCGCCAAGGCTCAGGTGGACGCCCAGAAGGCCGCGATTGAAAAGAAGATGATCCTCGCGCCGTTCAAGGGGCGGCTCGGGATTCGCCGCGTCGATATCGGCCAGTTTTTGAATGCGGGGACGGCCATCGTTACGCTTCAGCAGCTCGATCCGATCTATGTGGATTTCAACGTTCCGGAACAGACTCTCGCCCAGCTTGAGGCCGGGCAGAAGCTTTCCGTGCATGTCGATGCGTTGTCGGGCGAAGCGTTCGACGGCGAAATCGTTGCCCTGAACGCAAAGATCGACGAGGCTACGCGTAACGTTCTGGTGCGCGGCCAGCTCAAAAATCCGCAAAACAAGCTTATGCCGGGCATGTTCGCTCAAATTTCCGTGATCGTCGGAAGCCCGGAAAAGCGCATTACGCTTCCGCAGACCGCCATCACCTATAACTCTTACGGCAGCACGGTTTTCGTTGTCGGAAAGGACGACAAGGGCACCCTTGTGGCCAAGCAGACCTTCGTCAAGCTTGGGCCTACGCGCGGAGATCAGGTGTCCATCCTGTCCGGCGTGAGCGACGGCGACGAAATCGTCACCACCGGCCAGCTTAAGCTTCGCAACGGATCGCCGATTGTCGTTAACAACGAGATCCAGCCCAAAAACGATCCGAATCCCAAACCGGAAGACAAATAACAGGATAGTCCACTGTCATGAACTTTACCGATATCTTTATTCGCCGTCCGGTTTTGGCCACGGTCGTCAGCCTGATGATTCTCGTCATCGGGCTTCGGGCGCTTGTCTCTCTTCCGATCCTGCAATATCCCCGTACCGAGAATGCGGTCATCAAGGTTCAGACGGTGTATTACGGCGCGGATGCCGAGGCCATCGCGGGATTTATCACGACGCCGCTCGAAAACGCCATCGCGCAGGCTAACGGCATCGATTATATGACCTCGACCAGCCAGAACGGGGTCAGCACGATTACGGTCAACTTGCGGCTGAACTACGATCCCGACAAGGCTCTGACCGAAATCAGCGCCAAGGTCTCCTCGGTGCGCAACGAGCTGCCCGAGGCCGCGCAACAGCCGACGCTGGATATCGAAATCGGCGAGACCATGGACTCGATGTACATCGGGTTTAACAGCACGGCTCTGGACCGCAACGCCATTACCGATTACCTCGTTCGCGTGGTGCAGCCGCGCTTGCAGTCGGTGGAGGGCGTGCAGACGGCCGAGATTCTCGGCGCGCAGAACTTTGCCTTGCGCGCGTGGCTCAATCCGCAAAAGCTGGCCGCCTACGATATGACGGCTGCCGACGTGAGCGCGGCTCTTGCGGCGAACAACTATATTTCGGGCCTCGGCAAGACCAAGGGGCAGATGGTCGAAATCACGCTGAACGCGTCGACAGAGATTCACTCTTTGGAAGAGTTCCGCAATTTGATCGTCAAGCAGCAGGACGGGGCTCTCGTTCGCTTGCAGGACGTTGCCGAAGTGACGATGGGCGCGGACGATTACGAAACCCGCGTCAGTATCGACGGAAAGACCGCCGTGTTCATGGGGATCAAGATCGCGCCGTCGGCCAATTTGCTGGAAGTGATCGGCAGCGTGCGCGAAGTTTTCCCCGGAATTCAGGCACAATTGCCGGAAGGCATGCATAGCCGGATCGTGTACGACGCGACCAAGTTCGTGTCGAGCTCCATCTCGGAAGTCGAGCAATCCCTGATCGAGGCGGTTCTTATCGTGGCGTTTGTGGTGTTCCTGTTTTTGGGGTCGCCGCGCTCGGTTTTGATTCCGATTATCGCGATTCCGCTTTCGCTCATCGGCGCGTTTATATTCATGCTGGTGATGGGGTTCTCGATCAATTTGCTGACCTTACTCGCCCTTGTGCTGGCCATCGGCCTTGTGGTTGACGACGCGATTATCGTTGTTGAAAACGTGAACCGGCACATGGAGGAGGGCGCGTCGCCGCTCGACGCCTCCATTGCCGCCGCGCGCGAACTGGCGGGGCCGATTGTCGTCATGACGGTCGTTCTAATCGCCGTGTACGTTCCGATCGGCTTTCAGGGCGGCCTGACGGGCGCTTTGTTTACCGAATTCGCCTTCACGCTCGTGGGCGCCGTTACGATTTCGGGCATCGTGGCGTTGACGCTTTCGCCCATGCTGTGCAGCAAGATGTTCAAGCCCTATGATCCGAAAGAGGGCGGCTGGGAGCAGCGGTTCGTGAAATACCTCGACGCTATGTTCGACAGGCTTCACACAAAATACCAGAAGCTTCTGCTTTCGAGCTTGCGCTACGTTCCTGTTTCGATGGCGTTTGCCGCGCTCATTCTGGCGAGCATCTATTTCCTCTATTCCACCGCGCCTACCGAGCTGGCGCCTCAGGAAGATCAGGGCGTTGTGCTCAGCATGCTGACGTCTGCGCCCAACTCGACGCTTGAACAGCGCTTGTTGTATGCGGACAAGGTGTACGATATTTATTCGGGCATTCCGGAAAGCGAACTTGTGTTTCAGTTCGACGTTCCCGGCATGACGTTTGCCGCCGTTACGCTCAAGCCCTGGGACGAGCGTCTGCGTACGGCCAACGATATCCAGCCGTTCATCCAGCAGGAGGTCAACAACATCGCTGGCGTGCGCACGGCTGTGTTCCAGCCTTCGCCTCTGCCCGGCAGCCGTGGGCTTCCGGTTCAGTTCGTCATCACATCCACCCAGCCGGCGGAGAACATGAAGGACGTGGTGGACAACTTTATGCAGGATGTGCGCAAGAGCGGCATTTTGATTTTTTCCGACACGGACCTGAAGATCGACCTTCCGAAGGCGACCGTTGTGATCGACCGCGACAAGGCGGCTCAGCTCGGCCTGACCATGACCGGCATCGGCAACGCCATGTCGGCGATGCTCGGCGGCGGGTATGTCAACCATTTCACCATGGGTGGGCGTTCCTACAAGGTGATCCCGCAGGTGGCGCAGGCTCAGCGCCTGACGACCGGGCAGCTCGAAAATTATTATATCCGTTCGGGATCGGGCGAGCCCATTCCTCTTTCGACGCTCGCGCATATCGAAACGAAGACGGTTCCGCAATCGATCAGCCATTTTCAGCAGGTCAATGCCGCCACCGTTTCCGGCGTTCCGGGTATCGGGGTTTCGGTCGGGCAGGCGCTCGAGACGCTCAAGGAAATCGCGGCGCGCGATCTTCCCGAAGGCTATTCGTTCGATTATGCCGGACAGTCCCGCCAGTTCGTGCAGGAGTCCAGCGGTTTTGCGATGACGTTCCTCTTCGCCGTGATCATCATTTTCCTGTCGCTTGCGGCGCAGTTCGAATCCTTCCGCGATCCGCTTATCATTCTCATTTCGATCCCGATGTCGATTGCGGGCGCGTTGTTCTTCATCAGCCTCGACAGCAGCAATGTGCGTGAAATCGACGCCATTCCCCAGATCTTCGGCGCCTTGTTCGGAAAGATCGGGCTCGACTATGTCGGGACGGCTTTCGGAACCGGCGTGAAGTGGATTCTCCATGCGCTCGGCCTCGGCGCGATTGGGAAGGCCAGCATCAACATCTACACGCAGGTCGGCCTTGTGACTTTGATGGGGCTTATCAGCAAGCACGGCATTTTGATCGTCGAGTTCGCCAACAATCTTCAAAAAGAAGGCCGCAGCAAGCTCAACGCCATTTGCGAGGCGTCCTCGGTTCGCTTGCGTCCGATTTTGATGACGACGGCTTCCACGGTTTTGGGCGTCGTTCCGCTTATCA
>JAQUUS010000161.1 GCA_028693775.1 Alphaproteobacteria bacterium
TTGCCCACGGCGCCGATGACCAAGCTGTGCTTGATCGGAGAGCCAAGCCTGGTCAGCAGTTCCGGCAACTACTGGGTCTGGAGTTGCACCGAGGGAACCCTGACGGCGAACTGTAGATTGTTAAATGCAAGCGCGCCGGCATGCGGGCGGACGAACGGCACGACGATATCGAGCAAACCGACATCGGCCCTGTGCTCCTCCGGGACGACGACGGTTGTGAACCAAAGCTCAGGCCTCTGGTCGTGGTCCTGCGTGTCGGGCAGCGAGTCCGTTTCGTGTTATGCCAGGAAGTGCAACTGCGCAATCTGCGGAACGGCGGCGGGCGTGCCGTCAAGCTCGGCGCCGAGCAGCAATCTCTGCGCCGGAGGCAGTCCGACAGCTGTTACCGCGCTGAGCGACGGGCGGTGGACATGGGTTTGCATCCTTGACACAACCCTTGCCGGAGCGGCCCATCATGACGAACACAGGTGCTTTGCTCCCATAGAATAATTTTATGCGGCTTCGGCGCGTCAGGCTCTTTGCCTGATTGCGCACGAACCGGCTCGGCGTGGCATCGCCGGGAGACGCCCGAAAATCGGGGAGGCCTTACGCCTTTTTCTTGCGGGCGGGTTTTTT
The DNA here is from genome assembly GCA_028693775.1 of Alphaproteobacteria bacterium. Taxonomy (GTDB): domain Bacteria; phylum Pseudomonadota; class Alphaproteobacteria; order UBA9219; family UBA9219; genus CAIXLI01. Next base: position 616 of record JAQUUS010000161.1, read on the forward strand.
CTTTGGCTTTTCTTCCGTGTCCTTGGGCTTGGCCATTTTCTTGCCTTTGCCCGATGCGCCCTTGGCGATCTTGGTCTCGATAATCTCGAGCGCCTGCGCAAGCGTCAGGTTTTCCGGATCGTAAGCCTTCGTCACGGTCGCCATCACCTTGCCCCACTTTACATAGGGCCCAAAGCGTCCGCTGTTCAGCGACACGGGTTTTTTGTCTTCGGGATGCTCGCCCAAAAGCTTGCCGGGCTTCTTGGCCTGTCCAAAGCGGCCCTTGCTCGGCTCGGCCAGAAGAATGACCGCGCGGTTCAGGCCGATGGCCAAAACGTCGTCGCCCGCCGGAATGGTTTTGTACTGCGCGCCCATCTTGAGATACGGGCCGAAGCGGCCGATGGCGGCGGTAATCATCTCGCCGTTTTCGGGATGCTTGCCGACTTCGCGGGGCAGGGCCAAAAGCCGCAGCGCCGTGTCGAGGTCGATCACGTTCGGATCCATGCCCTTGGGCAGCGAGACGCGCTTGGGCTTGGGTTCGTCTGATTTTTTCTTCTTTTTCTTCTTCTTCTTGCCGTCTTCCGCGGCTTCGGCAGCGACTTCCGCCGCAAGCTCTTCGGCGGTCGGGGGCTTTGGCCCCAGCTGAACGTAAGCGCCATAAGGCCCGACGCGCGAGGAGACAGGCAGCCCCGTTTCGGGATCCTTGCCAAGCTCGCGCGGACCGGCCATCTGCGCCTGACCTTCTTCGCCGGGCGAGACCGAAAGCGGGCGCGTGTTGCGGCAAGCCGGATAGTTGGAGCAGCCGAGGAACGCGCCGAACTTGCCGAGCCTGAGGCCGAGGCGTCCCTTGCCGCACACGGGGCAAAGGCGCGGGTCCGAGCCGTCGGAATTGGGCGGGAAGAAGTGCGGTTCCAGAACGTTGTCGAGCGCGTCGATTACGTCCGAGATTTTGAGGTCCTTGGTGCCGTCGATGGCCTTGGAGAACCCGGTCCAGAAATCGGCCAGAACCTTTTTCCACGCCATGCGGCCGCCCGAAATTTCGTCGAGCTTGCCTTCGAGATCGGCGGTAAAATCGTATTCGACGTAGTCCTTGAAAAAGTTTTCGAGGAACGTCGTGACGATGCGGCCCCTGTCTTCGGGCGTAAAGCGTTTTTTCTCAAGCCGCACATAGTCGCGGTCCTGAAGCACCTGCATGATGCTGGCGTAGGTGGACGGCCTGCCGATGCCCAGCTCTTCGAGCTTCTTGACGAGCGACGCTTCGGTATAGCGGGGCGGCGGCTGCGTGAAGTGCTGTTCGGGCTTGATGTCCTTCTTCTTCATCGGGTCTTCGGGAGCCATCGGGGGCAGGCGAACGTTGCCGTAGCCGTCGTCGTCGGGTTTCTTGTCGTCGTCGACGCTTTCCTGATAGACCTTGAGCCAGCCGTCGAATACAACGACCGAGCCCGTGGCGCGGAAGACGGCCTTGCCATCGTTGCCCGCGATATCCACCGCGACCTGATCCAGAACGGCGCTGGCCATTTGCGAGGCCATCGTGCGCTGCCAAACGAGCGTGTAAAGCGCGAGCTGTTCCTTGTCCAGATAGCGGGCGACCTGTTCGGGCCTGCGGCGCAAATCGGTGGGGCGAATGGCTTCGTGAGCTTCCTGAGCGTTCTTGGCGGTCGATTTATAGATGCGCGGGCTGTCCGGAACGAAGGAGGCGCCGAAATCCTGCGCGATCACGTCGCGCGCTGCGGCGATGGCCTCCATGGAGAGAGACACGCCGTCGGTACGCATATAGGTAATGAGACCCACCGTGTCGCCGCCGATATCCACGCCTTCGTAGAGATGCTGGGCGGTGCGCATGGTGCGCGTCGCGCCCATGCCGAGCTTGCGCGAAGCTTCCTGTTGCAGCGTCGAGGTGGTGAACGGCGGATAGGGGTTGCGGCGCGTCTGTTTCTTTTCGACGCCCGAAACCTTGTAGGTCATCTGATTGAGGGCGGTCAGCGCGGCCTGAGCCTCGCCGTCGGTCTGAAGCGCGAACTTGTCGAGCTTCTTGCCGTTCAGATGGGTCAGATGCGCTGGAACGTTGAGGTTGGTGGCCGTGAGGAAGGTGGCCTCGATGGTCCAGAATTCCTGCGCCCTGAATTTTTCGATTTCGGACTCGCGTTCGCAAATCAGCCGCAAAGCGACCGACTGCACGCGCCCGGCCGATTTCGCGCCCGGAAGTTTGCGCCACAAAACGGGCGAGAGCGAAAAGCCGACCAGATAGTCCAGCGCGCGGCGCGCCATATAGGCATCGACAAGATCCTGATCGATCTCGCGCGGATTGGCGATGGCCTCGGTCACGGTGCGCTTGGTGATTTCGTTGAACGTCACGCGCTTGACGGGCGCGGTGTCGGCAAGCCCCTTGGCTTTAAGAACTTCGAGAACGTGCCACGCGATCGCTTCTCCTTCGCGGTCAGGATCGCTTGCCAGATAAACGGCGTCGGCATTGCGGACGGCCTTGGCGATATCGTTGACGGGTTTTTCGGCCCTGTCGCCGAGTTCCCAGTCCATGGCGAAGTTTTCGTCGGGACGCACCGAACCGTCCTTCGGCGGCAAATCGCGAATATGCCCGTACGATGCCAGCACGGTATAGTCGCTGCCCAGATACTTGTTTATTGTCTTCGCCTTCGCGGGCGATTCTACGATTACGAGCTTGTTCGACACGTCGATCCCACCAAAGAAACTTTGTTTCCAGCTTGCCGTTCAATCCTTCCCGAAAGCTCTAGTTCCAGCAGAACGGTGAGGACTACACAGGGGGATAGGTGGCATTGTCGCATCAATTCGTCAACCGAAACCGGACAAGGGCTTAAAATTTCTAGCAATTTTTCCCGTGCCGGAGCCAGTTCCCGCTCGTCCATGGGGCAATAAGGGCCGCAGGGGTCATTGGCGGGAGGTTCGGCCAGAAGGCGGGGAAGGACATGGATATGGGCCAGAATATCGGAGGCTTTTTCAGTTAAAACAGCGCCTTGGCGCAGCAAATCGTTGGTTCCGGTCGATCTTGGGTCAAGGGGCGAGCCGGGAACGGCGAAGACCTCGCGGCCCTGATCGAGGGCGAGCTTGGCGGTAATGAGGGAGCCGGATTGCAAGGCGGCCTCGACAACGACGACGCCTAAGCTCAAGCCTGAGATAATCCTGTTACGTCTCGGAAAAAGCTTGGAAAACGGTTCGAGCCCCAAAGGCATGTCGGAGACGATGCAGCCGCAATCCACGAGCTGTTCGTAGAGCTTTTTGTTTTCCTCCGGATAAACGACATCGACCCCGCCCGCCAAAACGGCGACGGTTCCCGTCTCAAGGCTTGCCGCATGGGCTGCGGCGTCGATCCCGCGCGCCATGCCCGAAACGATCACGATGCCTTCCTTGCCGAGCTGGCGCGCAAGAAGCTCAGCCATCTTGCGTCCGTTGAGAGAGGCGTTGCGCGCGCCGACGACCCCGATGGCGCGTTTTTTGAGCAGCGAGGCATGGCCCCGGATCGTGATAAGCGGGGGAGCGTCTTCGATGGCGGCGAGGGATTCAGGATAATCGGGTTCCTTGAAACCGATCAGGGAGGCGCCGATTTTTTCGATGCGGGCGAGTTCGTCGTCGACGGAAGCGATTGAGGGGAGGGTGAGCGTTTTTCGTCCGCCGTGCCTTGCCATTTGCGGAATGGCGTCAAGAGCGGCTGCGGCCGTCTCAAAACGCCTTAGAAGCTGGCGAAAAGTGATGGGGCCGACGTTTTCGGTTCGCGCGAGCCGAAGCCAATTTCGTTTTTCATTGAGCGTCAGGGGGCTTCTTGGCATGGGATCCGATCTTCGGTTCGGTGCGGTTTAAAAGGCGGCGGATATTGGGTGTGTGCTTGTAGAAGACAAGGGCGATCAGCACGACGGAAAGGGGAACCAGATCGGAGCGGCCGAAATAGGTGAACGCGAACGGAACGGAAAGCGAGACGAGGAGCGG
>JAQUUS010000162.1:0-3433 GCA_028693775.1 Alphaproteobacteria bacterium
CCGGTGCAGCGTGTCATAAACGGCCTGAAAGATGTCGCGCGTTTCCTTCCCGCCGCGATAGCGCGACCAGACATTAAGCGTCACGACCTGTTCAAACCCCGTTTCGGTTAGCGTGTCGTAGGGCGTCACATGCGCCGGGCCGAAGACGATATAGGGATAGGCGGCGTCGGGCGGCACATGATCGTAAATTTCTGCCGACGCGCCCAAAACAGCCTGCACAGCCGCGCTTTCGGCCAGAGCCTGCGCAACGGCCTGCTGAACGGACAAAAGAACGTCGCTCATGCGGCAACTCCTTCCTCTGCCAGAATAACGGTCCAGCGGTTCCGTTCGCCTTCGTTCAAAACCGCGCGAACGTTGAAGACTCGCGAGTCCATCAAAAGGCGCATGTCTGTGGTGACGGGCAAATCGTCGCGCCAGCGCAGGGTGATGCGATGCGTCACGCGCCCTTCAAGGCGGCCGTGCGTATAGTTTTCGTTTCCTCTCAAGGGCTCGACGTTCGCCCAAACCGTGGCGAGAGTCGTCCATGCGAGCGCATAGCCGCCCGCGCCGTCGTCCGTGCGCTGCTCGGCTTGCACGGCGATGCGTTTGCGAAGCTTGCCTGTTTTCATACGGCGATCCCCGCGTGGCGGATGCGATAGGGCGCAAGCAAGGCCTGCGCGATAAACGACGTTTGCCGGAAGGGATACGCATCGTCGTCGCCCCGGTGCTCATACCATTGCGCAACGAGTTCGCGAATGGCCGCCCGGATGGGTTCCGGCACGCTTGCGGCGTCGTCTCCGTATCCGGTTGTGTAGGTGACGACAAGCCCGTTGGCCGTTCGTTCGGGCGACGGCCATGCCGCGCCGATGCGTAACACAAGCCGTCCCGGCTCCCGCGCCGTATCGACAAAATAGTTGGATGACGGCCAAACCGTCGCCGTGTCATTGTCGTTGAAGGATTCGATTTTCGTCACGCTTTGCAAGGGCGCGCGCGGCAGCGAGAGGGCGCGCAGGCCGTTCAGCCCGGTCACGGGCCCTTCGCGTTCGCCGTCCCACCATTTCTGGCCGGGAGCCAGGTCGAGCGCGAGAGTCCATGTCTGGGTTATGAATGCGCGGCCCGTATAGCGCTCCGCCCAGAGCCGTGCGCCTGAGATGAGGCTTTCGATGAGCGCGTTGTCGTCGTCTATATCGACGCGCAGATGCGTCTTGGCCTCGGCCAGCGAGACAGGCTCGACAGCCGGGGGCGTCAGCAGGGAAAAAGAGGTCATGTGCGGTTATCTCTGTCAGATCGTCCCCAAAGCGGCGTCCGGACTAGCCCGGACGCCGCCTTCGCGGGGAGAAGGGTTACATCGTCGGCGCGTTGTGCGGATATCCGGCGATGACGGTTGCGGCGCTGAGCGCGCCTGTCGTTGCGCCCGTGGTCGTTATGACTGCGGCGACATAGCGTTTGTTGCCGATATAGCCGATTTGCTGGATCGAACCGGTGCCGCCCGAAACTGCCGCGAGAGCGGAAGGGCCGTCGAGGTCGGTTCCGTAAACGCACGTCGTGAACGTTTCGTTGTCGTCGGAATGAACGATGGTCGGGGTGTGCGTTCCGTCGGTATGGGCGCCGAAGGAAAAAGCGATGACGGCGCCGTCGAAACCGCGCAGATCGACGGCTGTGCCGGTTGCCGTGCCGTTGGTTCTTGCGGCGGGGGCGAGGGACTGGACGGCGAGTTGGTTGCGTAAAAGATCGCGTGTTGCCATGAGTGTTACTCCTGAAAAATGTTTTTTTTAAAAGGCGGGGGTGGGACGGCGGTGCCGTCGACCCCGCCCCTAACCCCTCCCGCAAGGGGAGGGGACTTGAGGGGAATTACGATGCCGAGAAGCTGAGAAGCTTGATGGCGTCGAAATTGACGACGTCGCCGCCCGTCCGCTTGGTGCAACGGAACTTGACGAACGGCGCGCTGGTGTAGGGATCGCGCAGGATACGCATGCCGATGCGGTCGACGATGGTATAGCCTTCCTTGAAGTTGCCGAACGCGACCGAAAAGCTGCCTGCGGTCATGGCGGGCATGTCCTCGCCCAGAACGACCGGGAAGCCCAGAAGCGTGGCGGGCGTTCCCTGTTGCAGGCTCGGCTGCCAGACGTAGGCTCCGGTTGAATCCTTGAACTTGCGGATGGCATCGGCGACGGCGCGGGGCATGATCCACACGGCGTCGGGATGATAGCCCACGCGCAGCTTGTGCATGAGATCGAAGAGGCAATCGGCCGGGTTGCTGCTGGCGAAGCCGCCGCTTGCGCCCGTGGGGACATATTGCAGGACGCCCCATGCGCGCGTGTCGTCGTCGGTCGTCGCGGCGGTGTAGCTTGTGAAGCCGCGCGGCATGCCGATGCCGTCGCCTTCGACGAACGCGTTGTTCTCGGCGCGCGAGAACTTCGAGGCGACTTTGGCGATCAGCCATTCCTCGACGTTGACGATGGCGTCGTCCAGAAGCTTCTGCGTGGCCTTGGGCTGCGCATAGAGCTCGTGGACGGGGATGCGAATGCGCCCGATCCCGTTGTCGTCGGTGTCGGCGCGCGTTCCGAGTTCCGAAACCCACTGGGCCACGGGTTCCGATGTGTCGCGCAGCATCTCGACCGCGTCCGACGACACGCTCATGACCGTGGCGATCTGGCGCATCGGGGTGGTGTCGAACTGGCGCGTCACGATGCGATCCGACAGTTCCGGCGGAACCATATAGCCGCCCTCGGCGCTGTTGACGATTTCCAGCGCCTTGCTTTCGAACGAGGCGAGCCCCGTATCGTAGCCTTTCGCGACATAGTGCAAAAAGGCCTGCTTGTGGGCGCTGTCCGGCATAAGGGCTGCGCCGGAAGTGCGGGGGCGCATCATCGAGGACTTGAGTCCCGTGACGTCGTTCTGGAGCCGCGAGATGGTTTCGTCCATGCGGGACAACTGCTCGGTGTCCAGAACGTCCGGCGCGCCCCGGGTTTCGATGTCGGCCAAACGGCGGTCGTTGACGCTCTTGTATTCTTCGAATGCGCGCGCGAGCGTATCGGTCGCGGCATGAACTTCACTGATGTCGATCATACTTGTATCTCCGTTGTTATGTGTTTTTCGTTATTGTTCGGTCAGAATGCGAGCGGCTTGCCGCAGGCGCTCGGCCGCGTGCGAGAGAAGCGACGGGTCGGCGGCCTTGGCGTCCCGGAGCTTTTCTTTTTTCACATCGTCGATACGGGCGGCGTCGTTGGCCGGAAACGTGACCAGCGAGATTTCGAACAAGTCCACCTCGCTGAGAATCCGGGCCTTGCGCTTGGGATCGATGCGGCTCGACACCACGCGATAGCCGATGGAAAGGCCCGTCAGAGCCCCGAGCTTCAGCAGTTCGTGGGCTTCGCCGCCTTTTTGGGTGCGCAAGGCCAGCCGTCCTTCGACATGAAGGCCGTTGTCGTCTTCACGGATGCTCTGCCAGACC
>JAQUUS010000162.1:3443-4536 GCA_028693775.1 Alphaproteobacteria bacterium
GCCGTTCCGCCGCCACTTCGCCAGCGTGCGCGAGAACGCGCCCGCCGCGACGATTTCGTTTTGCAGGTCGAGCTCGCCGAACACGCTGGCGTAGCCCGAAAAGACCCCGTCGCCGCCGAGAGCTTTGACTCTCAGCGCGCAGGAGATGTGTTTAACGTCCATAGTTTTCCTTTTTTGCTGGGTAAGGACGGCGTCAGGCCGTCCGCTCTTTTTCGCGTTTGCGAGAAGACTCTTGGAACGCGTCGTCGTTGTGGTATTGATTAGGGTCTTTCAAGGAGGTTTTCGTGCAGGATAAAAGCTCGACTGTTGCGTCCGTCATGAGCGCATTCTTCCCCGGTCTCGGCCATCTCTATATCGGCCGCGCCCGGCGGGGCCTGCTTTATTTGCTGGCCGCGGAGGTTTTGTGCTTCGTTCTGGGCCAGTTCGGCGCCTTCGGCACCTATCTCGGCTTTGTGCTGTTCTACCTCATCCATTCGGTCTGGGTTTTCCTGATTTACGATTCCTATGTCCTTGCGCGGCAAAATCCGAAACCTGCGACGCGCTGGTACATGAACACGTTCTCCTATGTTTCGTACGCTCTCCTTTTTATGTTTGTGTCGGGCCTTTTCGGGGCGTATCGCAGCACGCTGTTCGGGTTCGACATTGTGCCCATGGCCGACGATTCCATGTCTCCCGTCATATCGAAGGACGATCTGGTCCTGATCGACGTCAAGGCCTACAAAAACCGCATGCCGTCCGTGGGCGAGGCCGTTCTCATTCCCGGCAGGGAGAACCAGAACGTTCGCCGGGTCAAATCCGTCGCCGAGGATACGGTTGAGCTTGTTTCCGACGACGGCCAGACTACGCAGGATACCGGCTCGGTTGCCGTCGATACGATTATCGGGCAGGCGACAAGCGTCATTTTTTCGCCTTCAAGCTTCCGGATCGGCGGACGGGTCACTTTGGAAACGGTTCCCTGACGAAACGGAGGGTTCATGACAACCGCCTTGCTGATTATCGACGTTCAAAAGGCTCTCCTGACCGACGCCACGAAGGACATTCCTTCGAAGGTCGAGATTTTGCAGGACGATTACGACATTGTTTTCGCGTTCCG
>JAQUUS010000163.1 GCA_028693775.1 Alphaproteobacteria bacterium
CGCCAAGAACCCGCGCTATCTGATCACCGTCCGGGGCGAAGGCTACGCCTTGCGTCCCGACGCGGACTGACCGGGCGCCTGTAAAGCGTCTTGACTTCCCTGTATCCCTCCCGGGCTTCCCTGAAGAAAGCCACGGCAGAATGGCACATCGCAGCCGTGCCGATCAGGCACAAAACGCCGCAAAGTCCTTGGCCTTTCAGGCTCGGGCTTTGCATGGCCGCATAGCCCCAGAAAAGCGTCAGAGCGGCAGCTATCGCGGTTTCCGTTCCGGCGGTAGCCGAACGAACCAGAGTTCTCGCTGTGTGATCGAAAGCTTCCTTCGGATTATTGCGTTCGATTGCCGCATCGAAAGCGTTTTTTCGCATAGTCCGGACAAGAGCCGGATCGACAGCCGAAGCGGGCAGGGCGAAATCGGAGCCGGCATCGAACGTCTTGGCGCCGTGGGTTTTATGCTTGGACATATGTTTTTCTTACAAACCGTTCTGAGCGGGTTTTGCTTGACGCGTTCTCTTGTAATGCCGCGCAACTGCCTTCATGTCTCTGGCGAAGGCCCTGCTTTCTCGCGCAAAACCTCTTGCGATATCTCTTCCATAAACAGCGGTCATCGCGAGCATAACGGCAGAACCGCCCCCGCCTACGCTCAAGCCGCAGGCAATGGTTTGTGTAAGCCAGTAGAGTCCCATTCCGGCGAACGCCAGCGTAAAAACTCCTTCGGATGCGGGCTTTGCGATCATCTTTCCCGCAAGCATAAAGCTTTTGCGCGCGTCTCGGGCGTCGATGGCATCGCAAAGATTTTTTCTTCTTTCGAGCCGTCGGGTAACGCGACGGGCGGCTTCCAAGAACATGTTCGGCTCGATGATCTCGACCTGATCTTGGTTCTTTTTGTTTTTAAACATGGCGCACCTAAAAATAGAAAAACGAGATTGTTCAAAGGTTATGTTCGCGAAGCTTGAGCTTGGGCCGTGCGGTTATAGTCCGGAGCGTTTTTCCGGCTTCTAAAAAATCATTGTATGAATATGACGTCTTGTCTTTGAGACGATAAAAGGATTCCTTCGCCTCACTCCCGAAGAGAGACCTGTTGAGATCCATTGCAAAGGCGAAAAAGGGCGAGAGAATTGTCGGGAGCAAGTAGAACCCATTTTCGGGATGGTCCGGCAGAGCGGTAAAGGCAAGGTAACCTGATCTCAAAGTCATCGCTATGCCAAACAAGACCCCCGCCGCGCAACATGCGGTAAACGCGCCGTTAAGCAGGAAAATGCCGCCTTCTTTGACCGGTTGCGTCACCAGTCTTTTAGCGATCTTGAAGGCCGCGCGCTTGTCATTGGCGAGGATCGCTTCGCTGAGTTTTGTATTTGCAGTGACTTCAAGTTTAGGCGGCAAGACGCCGCAAGACATATTGGCCGGTATAGCCTTCAGGCTTTCGGAGACCTGTATTTCGGCATCTGTTTTTTTGCGATCGAACATGTTTACTATAGAGCCGGGGCGTTTTTTCTTGCGAGGCGGTGCCGTTTATAACATCTCGCAACGTAGCTGAGATCCTGATAGCTGTATTTGGCGTGTTTGAGAAAGTTCGATGCCGCCAACGCGGCTCCCGTCAGACTTATTGCGCACAGCAGAAAGGGGCCGTATCCGTCTGTCCCGGCATCCAACGTCAAAGCCTTTGCTGCCCAAAACAGGCCTGCGCCTGCTCCAAGCGCAACAGGCGCGCCAAAAAACAGAGGAGGCCGAATGATTTTGGTTGTCTGCTTGAATGCAGACCGGACATCGCCTTTAACAAGTGCATCGGAAAGAGCGTTTGCAGTATTGAGCCGGTCCATAACCTCATTCATGGCCAGAATGGGAAGCTCATAAATCTGTCTGGCGTCTAATTCTTGTTTGCCTGTCATGATATCTCTGTTCCATCTGAAAAATAAAAAACTTAAAGTTTGTATTGCCCCAGCCTTGGCCGGGATTGTTTTTTGATCGCCTCAATGGTCCTTTTTGCGCTTCGCAATTCGACGAAGGCATTTTACGCGCTTGTTATGGTCTCCCCGAGTTCATTCAAGAGATAATTAGGGGCCGTCATAGCGGCGTACACAAAAGGCGAAGCGAATACAGCGCCGGCTGCGGAGACAAAACACCCAGAGATCATGCGGGCGAATATCTCCAGAGGAGGGGGCTCGTAAGGGGGAAAGAAGGCCAATTTAAAAGCGAGCGCTATTCCGGAAACAGCTATGCCTGTGGCAAGTATTGCGCTCGTAGCTGTGAGCGTAGAGCCAACGAAAAGAGTGAGGCCTTTTGTGGCTGGTTTTGTCAGCAGTTTTCCGGCAATCCAAAACGCCCTGCACTTGTGATTGGTAACGATGGCATTGCTAAGTTCTCCAGAGGGCAAGAAACCGGGGGGAGACGTGTTTTCTATTGCGGCCAGTTTCTCTGCGATTAATGCGCTATAATTAGTTTTGTTTCTCCTGGCCATTGCGTCCTCAGAAAGCGATTAAAAATGAGACGGACACAGAATAAGTGTTGAGGACGAAAGTAAATAACGCAAAAGAGGGTTAACCATAAAGCGGTGAAGACAACCATCCCCCGTTTTTTCAAGGCGTTAAGGGGAATGGTTCTGCAAAAAATTGCTATCTGTAGCTAGAGCAGTTCTTCCAGCCCATAAAAGAGCTCTTTCTTTCCCGCGATCTTTTTTGTTGCGAGGATAACTCCGGCCCTGAAGGATTCGCGGTCCAGCGAGTTGTGCTCGATCACAAGCGTTTGCCCCGTACCGCCGAAAACGACGCGCTGGTTGGCGACATAGCCCGGCATACGCACCGAATGCACGCGCACGTTCGAAAAGAGCTCGCCGCGAGCGACCTCGGCGTTTTCCTTTTCTGCGGGCGGCTGAAGGCCGAAAGCCTGCCGTGTCTCCGCGATCATCTCGGCCGTGCGCACGGCGGTGCCCGAAGGGGCGTCCATCTTCTTTTCATGATGGGATTCGATAATCTCGACATAGGGCAGGTATTGCGCAGCCTCTTTGGCGAAGCGCATCATCAAAACCGCGCCGATGGCAAAGTTCGGCGCAATCAATCCGCCGATGCCCGATTTTTGGCACAAGGCTTTCAGTTCCGCGACCTGTTCTTTTTTAAAGCCGCTGGTGCCCATAACGGGATGAGCTCCGCCTTCGATAATCTTCAAAAAGTTCGCATACCCTGTGCTCGCCATGGTAAAATCCACAACGACCTGAGCCTTTGTCGCCTTGATCGCAGCCACCAAATCGTCGTCCCGGTCGGTTTCTCCGACCAAAACCAGTTCCGGGTCCGCCTTGACGGCATTGACCGTCATCGTTCCCATTTTTCCTTTTGCGCCGTTGACCAGGACAGAGATAGCCATGTTTTCCTCCGAAAAAATACGATCCTATACTAACCTATTTTCGCTTCGATTGCGGCAAACTCTTTTTCCCAACAATCCAGCTCAAGCCTTCTTTCCCATAATAGAAACCGTTCTCATACGGAACCGCGCCGGTGATTTTCTTCAGCTTTGCCAGAGCTTCCCGGGCTTCCGTCTTTTTGTCGAGGACGCTACGATAAATCTCCGTCACCTTAACCATGTCCACATCCTGAGGCGACAGGCGGAAGTGAGAAACGCCCATTTCAAGCAATGCGTGAAGTTCGTTCAGCAACACGCCATACCCGCGCGACAACGTCTGTGAGCCGTTGACAGTCAAAACGGCCTCGCCGTCCAGCGTGTCGGCAGCCAGTCCGTCGGGGTCTTTCCCGCAAACGATCCGGCACCCGTCTTTGTTCAGGCCATAAGCGCGCGCATGATAGCAGCGCATGGCGACCGAAAGAGGCGTCCTCCCGAAAACCAGAACTTCCGTTTCCGCCTTGCTTCCCCCGGCAAGAATTTCGATGGAGGACCCCGAAAGCTCGACCGGCAAAACGATCCGCGAAGCTTTGTTGCGGATCATGAAATCGCGCGCGCTTTCGCTGAACACGTTAATAAACGGTCCCACGACATGAGGCTTCCCGTCGAGCGCCTTCAGGCACGCGACATCGTTCGCCTCGATCAAAAACCCTTGACCAACGCGCTGTTCGATGGCCGTCATTTCGCGGTCCGAGGTCACAAGGGCGAGCGTCGAAAGAACAATCTTTTTCCCCGCCTTTTTCAGCCTCTCGACGACGGCTGGCAGGTGCTCTTCAAAGAACGCCTCGCGTTTCGAACAGACAACTTCGCCCAGATAAACCGTATCCACATCCGCCTCGTCGGCAATGCGGAAATAAAAATCGCGGCGCTTTTCCGCAGACCAGTTGAAAAACAGCGGCCCCAAAGTCAACGCGCCGTTCTTGCGCTTGGCCGCCGGTTTGTTTGCCGCACAGGCCGCTCAGGCTTTTTTCGCCTTGGCCGGAACCTTCTTTTTCGCTGTGATCTTTTTCTTCGTGGCTTTCATTTCGTATTCTCCGCTCGCCGTTCGTTCCGCGCAAACTGCCTTGCCGCCGAAAAGCTCATCTCCATCCTTTTTTATAGGCGCCGTAGGTTTCGCGTCCGCCTTCGGCGACTGTCTTCAGATCGTT
>JAQUUS010000164.1 GCA_028693775.1 Alphaproteobacteria bacterium
CCATCGCCATTGTCGGCAAGTACACGACCATGCTGGACAGCTACAAGTCTCTCGCAGAGGCTTTGACGCACGGCGGCGTGGCCAACAATGTGCGCGTCAATATCAAGTGGCTCGATTCGCAGGTTTTTGAGAGCGCGGATACGCTTCATCATCTCGAAGGCGTTGACGGTATTCTGGTTCCCGGCGGATTTGGCGAACGCGGAACCGAAGGCAAGATCCGCGCTGCTCAATTCGCGCGCGAGAACAAGATTCCCTATTTCGGGATCTGTTTCGGCATGCAGCTGGCTGTGATCGAGGCCGTACGCAATCTTGGCGGCATTCCCGGCGCAACCTCGAGCGAGTTCGGGCCTAGCGATTCAGCCGTCATCGGCTTGATGACCGAATGGGTCAAGGGCAACAAGCTCGAAATCCGTAAGTCTAACGGAGATCTCGGCGGCACCATGCGTCTCGGCGCTTATCCCTGCCACATTCTGCCGGGCACCAAGCTTCATGAGATTTACGGCACCGATTTGATCCATGAACGCCATCGCCATCGCTATGAGGTCAATATCACCTATCGTCCTCAGTTCGAAAAGGCGGGCCTTGTTTTTGCTGGCATGTCGCCCGAAGGCGAATTGCCCGAGATGATCGAGCGCAAGGATCATCCCTGGTTTATCGGCGTTCAGTTCCATCCGGAGCTGAAGTCCAAGCCGCTCGATCCGCATCCGTTGTTCCGCTCCTTTATTGAGGCGGCCGTTCAGAAGTCGCGGTTGGTTTAGTTAGTTAGTTTGTTTTTTGCTAGGGCTTTCCTTCCGCCTTTGCGGAAGGCGGGGCCGTGTGTATTTTTTCACGGAGGCAAAAATGGACGAATTCGATTTGAAATCGCTCGAACGCAAAAATATGAAAATCGTCGCGCTGCTTCATGAGGCTTTGACGGCGCTTCCTTTGAGATTCCCGGCTCTTTTCGATCAGGGCATCAGGGTCAAGGGATACTCGGACGGAAAAATCGATTATTGGCGCATCGTTTGTGACGATCCCGACGACCGGTTCAGGTGCATGGACGTGTGTTGCTATCGCGGCAATGAGTTCGACAGGCATGATATGCCTGCGTTCGTTCCGGAGTATGACAAGGGGCTTGCGGCCGTTCGCATCGAAGGCGACGCCTTGTATTATGGCGGTAGGGCGAAGCTCGAGGCCGTTGCCGCTTTGCTGACGCATCAGGTCGGACTCAACGCCTGCGTGGCCGAGTACGGCAAGGAAAACTTCTTGTTTGTCGATTTTTGCGATCCCGATGTCGAGGCCAAGATCGGTGCTTTTTCGGGGCTTTCGAAGGCTTCCCGCTTCGGGCCCAAGGCCCGCGAGGCTTACGATGCCGCTGTTTTGGCGGAAACGAAGGATTATGCGTGCAAGGTCGTTCGGGATTGTGCGCTGGATGAGCGGATGGCTCAGCTTGCCGGGAGCCTTGACCGGGTTTTGAAAGATGCCGACCGGATCGGCGGTCCCGTCGCGGAGGAGATCAGGAAGCTGGTTGACGAAAAAATGGAAAGCCATCGTGCCGGAATCGACGGCGCCTTGCTTCGCCGCGACCGTGTCGAGCCGTCTTTGAAATAGACGCCGGAAACCTTTTTTATGTTTTTGGGGAGCTCTGGCGCCATTTCTTGAGCGCCAGCGCGATTTGCTCCTGCTTGAACGGCTTGCTGATGTGGTCGTCCATCCCTGCGTTGAGGCAACGCTCGCGGTCGCCTGCCATGGCGTCGGCGGTGAGGGCCACGATGGGCGTGTGCTTTCCTCGCGGGGCTTCCATTTCCCGGATCCGCCGCGTCGCGTCGAAGCCGTCGACTTCGGGCATGTGACAGTCCATGAAGATGAGATCGTAGTCGTTGTGTTGAGCCAGTTCGACCGCTTCTTCTCCGTTCGTCGCCGTGTCGACGTTGCATCCGAATTTATCGAGGATTTTGATCATCAGCATGCGGTTGATCGGAAGGTCTTCGGCTACGAGCGTTCGCATGCCCGCGATGCTGTTCATGATGTCTTGCGTTTTGAAATCGGCGCCTTCGCGCAGCATTTTGATGATCGTGTGCCTCGTGGCCATGGGCATTTTGGTTTTTGTTTCGTAGGCGTGCCACAGGGTTTTCATGATCGCTTCGAGGTGTTCGGGAAGATAGGGCTTTACCAGAAAGCCCGATATCCCGTTCGCCGTCATTCGCTCGAACGACGTAAAGCGTCCGTAGGCCGTCAGCATCAGCGTTATGGGCGGCTCGCCGATGTCTTTCTTGCCTTCCATTATTTCGTGGCACAGGCTTAGCCCGTTGTCTTCCCCGACCTTGTAGTCGAGGATGATGAAGTCGTAGGGCTTGCCTGTCGCTTTTGCGCGCGCGAGGCAGCGCCTTCCTTCTTCTACCGTTACTGCCGTGTCGCAATGCATCTGGAAGCTCTGCTCGATGCTTTTTTGGGTGATTGTGCGGCTTGCCGCGTAATCGTCGACAATGAGGACCCGCTTTCCTTTGAGGTCGATGCCCGGAACGGCGGCCGTTTCCTGTTCGACATTGCCTCGCTTGACGCGAAGGTCGTAGAAAAACGTGGCGCCCTGGCCTTCTTCGCTGATGACGTCGATTTTTCCGCCCATTAGCGTGACGAGCTGGCGCGCGATGGTGAGGCCGAGGCCCGTTCCGCCGAAGCGGCGCGTGATCGATTCTTCCCCTTGCGCGAATTTTTCAAAGACATGGGATACTTTGCTTTTGGGGATTCCGATGCCTGTGTCCTGAACGCTGATGTTGAGCACGATGTCGTCGCCGATGGATCCTTTCGCGTCGATCGAGAGCAGGACGTGCCCTTTTGTCGTGAATTTGACGGCGTTTCCGATCAGGTTGTACAGGATCTGTTTGAACCGTCCGGGGTCGCCGATTATGTAGGGGGGGACGTCGCTCGCGATGTCGATCAGCATATAGATTTCTTTTTCGCGCGCTTTGAGCGACAGTCCGTCCATGACGTCCGAGATCGCTGTGCAGAGATCGAAGTTGATGGCTTCGAGGTGCAGTTTTCCGTCTTCGATTTTGCTGAAATCAAGAATGTCGTTGATGAGCGCGAGCAGGCCTTCTCCAGACTGCCGAATGATCTTTGTCCATGAAAACTGTTCGCTGTCGAGCTTCGTGTCGAGGAGCAACTGGGACATTCCCAGAACTGCGTTCAGCGGTGTCCGGATTTCGTGGCTCATGGTGGAGAGGAAGTCGTTTTTTGCCCGGTTGGCCGCTTCGGCCGCGTCCTTTGCGGCCTGAAGCTCGGCGATAGGCCGGGAGATCGTTCGGCCAAGCCAGAACGCGACGATGAACAGCAGGAGGGTCGGGAAGGTCAGCCGTTTGGCCCAGATTTTCACGTCTTCCAGGAAGGCGTCGTTGATGTCGTCGATGTAGTCGCCGCTTGCGACAACCCAGCCCCATGGCTCATACAGCGTCGAGTAGACAATTTTGGGATGGGCCTCCGTTCCGCCGGGCTTGGGCCAGTAATATTTTGTATAGCCGCCTTTTTTTGCCGCCTGTATTACCTTGTTGAACACCGTGTTGCCGATGATGTCGCGCGCATCGATTTGCGATGTGTTTTCGAGGTCCGTTCGGATGCCGTGAAAGAGAATCATTCCGTCGGGCTTCAGCGCATACAGGTATCCGTGCATTCCGTAGCGGATGTTGCGCGCCGTTTCTTTCGCGTTCTCTTGCGCTTCCTTGTGCGACAGGAGGCCTTCGAGCTCCATTTGCCGGTAGTGCTCGATTGTGCTTAGGGTGGATTCGACCTGCTGCCGGATCGCGATTTTCCGGTCTTTGATCATCGTTTCTTTCAACTGAAGCAGGTTGATTGCGAGCAGGGAGACAATCAGGATTGCGCACAGACTGGCGAGGGCGATCAGCTTGGGGAAAATCCGGATTGGATTCTTCATTTTCTGTTCTTCTTTGTCGGTTCTGCAACTCAGGCGGGAGTCGGGCGGAGTGGAGGCGGGGCTTCTTGTTTTGCGAGCATATCCTTTGCTTGGGGGAAAACGCAACGTGTCGTGTGCGTTCGTGTGTTCGCTCGATCCGGGACCGGAATCGGCGGAATCGATTCGACGAATCTCTCTTCCGGAGGGGGAATCGGATAAAAAAGTTGTGGATAAAATCGTCTGTTTTTCCGATTTAAGTGTAAATCAAAGATTAACAACCCTGTGAATAAGTTAATAATTTATAAACGATTCAGAAGGTTAAAAAGCAACATCTTGTTGCTTTGCACATTTTATCCACAAAATACGGTGGTCTATAGAATCGATTCGCACGACGTGGTATGTGATTCCTCGTCAGCCACAAAATCTAGTGGTTAACAAATTCACAATATGGGGCTTGTTTTTGGGCTTTTCGGTCCGGGGCAAACCTTCCCGCCAACAAGACATCAGGAGTTTCTTCATATGACATGGACCGAGCAAAAAATTCAGATGCTCAAGGAAATGTGGGGCAATCACAGCGCCAGCGAAATCGCCGAGCATATCGGCG
>JAQUUS010000165.1 GCA_028693775.1 Alphaproteobacteria bacterium
ATGATGTCGGTCAGCTGTTCGCCAAGGAACATCGAGATGATCGCCGGAGGCGCTTCGTTCGCGCCAAGGCGATGGTCGTTGCCCGGCGACGCTACAGACGCGCGCATCAGGTCGCCGTGCGTGTCGACTGCCTTGATGACCGCGCACAGCATGAACAGGAATTGCGCGTTCTCGTGCGGGCTCGTTCCGGGAGACAGCCAGTTCTTGCCGTCGGGACCAACGATCGACCAGTTGTTGTGCTTGCCCGATCCGTTGATGCCCGCAAAGGGCTTTTCGTGCAGCAGGCAGACCAGCCCGTGCTTGTCGGCAATCTGACGCATCAGGTCCATGCAGATCAGGTTGTGATCGACCGCAAGATTCAGCTTTTCGTAGATCGGCGCGATTTCGTACTGCGCGGGCGCCACTTCGTTATGACGCGTTTTCGACGGCATGCCGATCTTCCACAGCGCTTCGTCGAGGTCTTCCATGAACGCAAGAATCCTCGGACGGATGCTGCCGAAATAATGATCTTCCATCTGCTGGTGACGCGCAGGTGCGCTTCCGAACAACGTCCGGCCTGTCTGGATCAGGTCGAGGCGGCGCTCGTAGAACGATTTGTCGATCAGGAAGTATTCCTGCTCGGGGCCTAGCGTCGCATACGCTTTTGTCACGGGCTTGACGCGGAACAGTTTGCCGACGCGCTCCATTTGTTTTGCAAGCGCTTCGACAGAACGCAGAAGCGGCGTTTTCTTGTCCAGCGCTTCGCCGTGGTAGCCGCAGAAAATCGTCGGGATGCACAGCGTTGTCCGGTCTTCCCCTTCGCGGATGAACGCAGGGCTTGTCGGATCCCATGCCGTGTAGCCCCGCGCTTCGAACGTCGCGCGCAATCCGCCGGACGGAAACGACGATGCGTCAGGCTCGCCCTGAATGAGCTCGTTGGCGCTGAATTCCATCACGACCCCGCCCGTTCCGTTCGGTGCGATGAACGAGTCGTGCTTCTCTGCTGTCGCTCCCGTCAACGGTTGAAACCAGTGGCAGAAGTGCGTCGCTCCCTTCGACACTGCCCAGTCCTTCATCGCTTTCGCGACTTCCGACGCGATGTTCGAGTCCACCGCTCCGCCGTCGTTGATCGTCCGGCTGATCGATGCGTAGGCTTTCTTCGAAAGCATCTTCTTCATCACGTTCAGACTGAAGACGTTCTCACCATATATCTTCTCTATCGATTTCACTGAGGTCGTTGTCGTTGCCATAGGAGCTCCCTTTCTTGTGGAGAAATTCTTCGAAATAAGAGGAATCTCTATCGAAAATTCCCGTAAAATATGCTCTAAAAACCCGCTCATCTCAATGGATATGTTTAAGAAATTTTAAAACTCCATACAAAAAAAGGGGGCTTGCGCCCCTTAATACCTTATCAAACAACGATTTTATTAATTCTCTAAAAAAAAGAGCCGCAAAAAAACACGTTCAGGCCCTTCGGTGGCCCGAAATTCCCTTTGGGGTAATCT
Source organism: Alphaproteobacteria bacterium (assembly GCA_028693775.1). Lineage (GTDB taxonomy): Bacteria > Pseudomonadota > Alphaproteobacteria > UBA9219 > UBA9219 > CAIXLI01. The sequence continues at coordinate 1,485 of JAQUUS010000165.1, forward strand.
AGATGCTTGGAGTTGAAATTTTATTTTTGGACGCGGTGGGCGCCATTTTGGCCTGATTGTCTTTCGTCGCCTGCTTCTTGATGAAGTCCAGCAGCCATATGCCGAAAAACAGGCCCATGACGGACTTGACGAACGACATCCCGCCCATAAGAGGACCGGCGCTGTTTTCCATTTTCAGTTGGTTATAGTTCATGCCCATCTGGGTCGCTCCTTCGGCGGATCTTCAACTCCGAGTATAGCGCACTTTTTCTCAATTTGCCCTTTATTTTTGGCCTTTCGCTCCTTTTTATGGCTTGCTTAAGGGGCATTAACCTTGATTTTTGAACACCATATATTTCGCGTTAAGGAACGAACAGATTGGCGTTCAAGACAAAATGGACCGCGATGCTTGCTGCAAACCCCAAAAGGATGGCCCAGGCCCATTTGAGGTGGGCCATGAAGGTATAGGTGCCACGGCCTATTCCCATAAGCGCAACGCCTGCTGCCGAGCCTACCGACAATAGCGAGCCGCCTACGCCTGCCGTTAGCGTTATGAGCAGCCATTGGCCCAGATCCATTTGCGGGTTCATGGTCAGCACTGCGAATGTCAGCGGGATGTTGTCGACCACAGACGACAGGAGCCCGATGAAGATGTTCGCTGCGGAGCTTCCCAGATCCGCGTAGAGGATTTTGGACAGGCCGTCGAGGTAGCCGATGGCTCCGAGGCCGCCCACGCTCAGCATGATGCCGTAGAAAAACAACAGCGTGTCCCACTCCACTTTTTCGAGAATGCCGAAGATGTCAAACGGCTTGCGGAGCGGCCAATGCTCTCCGTCGCTTCGGCCAGAGACGTCGGCTGCGGGGGACTTCGCCATCATTCGCGCTTCGGCGTTGTTGAGGAAGTAGCCGTAGATGTTCAGGATGCCGAGGCCCATCATCATGCCAAGGAACGGCGGCAGGCCGAGGTGATGATCGAGGTAGATCGTTCCGCCCACCGTTGCGAGGAACATCCCAACCACGATGTAGCCGCCTTTGTGGGCGCGCGCGATGCCTTTGACCACTTCGGACTGTTTGGTGGGCAGCGTGAACGAGATGATTGTGGCGGGCACGAGCCAATTGACCAAGGCAGGGAAAAACAGGGAAAAGAACTGCCCGAACTGTACGACGCCTTTTTGCCAGATCATCAGCGTTGTGATGTCGCCGAAGGGAGAAAACGCGCCTCCGGCGTTCGCCGCAACGACGACGCCCACCAGCGACGATGCCGCCGCTTTTTTGTTTTGGCCAAGAGTCGACAGGACGACGGTTCCCATTACGAGAGCCGTTGTGAGGTTGTCGGCGATCGGCGACAGGAAAAACGCAACGGTTCCGGAGATCCAATAGATCCCGCGAATTGAAAGCTTCGATGCCATGAGACGCGTGCGCATGACTTCGAATACATTTCGCTCGACCATCGTGTTGACGAAACTCATTGCTGACAGCAGGAACAGGAATAATTCTGCGTATTCGAGCAGGACCTGACTCAGCTTTTCTGTCACTTCGGCACCGCGCCCCTCTTGCTGAAACGCAATGGCCACGAATATCCAGATCAATCCGGCGGCCGCCATGACGGGTTTCGATTTTCGGAGATGGATTCTTTCTTCCAGAAACACCAGCGCGTAGGCGCATGCAAAGACGATCAGGATGGCGGGACCGATCCAAGTTGCCGAGTGAGCCATGATTTTACCTGCGGGAAGAAGAGAAACGACCAAAAACACGGTATATTTAAAGATTCCCAAGAAATGGATAATTTTGGGATAATTATTGCGCTGCTGAGATCGGGCGGTAACGTTTTGAAAATTCTGTATTAAACAATTCGCCTTTGCGCATTGCTGCGACGGGCGGGACTTGATAGGGTTTGGGCCGTTTTTATCAAAGGATACGATGCTATGCCAGACGACACGTTCTCATCCGACGACCTTATTCAAAAAGCCGACAGGCTTCAGCAAGGCGCGCTCGAGGCCATTCGGGCCACCGGCGTGCAGACGCTTTGGGGCAAGGTCGGCAAGGTTTTTCGCGTCGGCTCCTCGCGCTTCGGGCTCATGGCTTCGCCCAATATCGATTTTGAGGTTTATGTCGACGCGCCGAATGCTCGCGACGGGTTCGCCGTTATGCGAGAGATCGCCGCTGTGCCGGGCGTTCGGAGGATCGACTATTACAACTTTTTGGGCTCGGACGATCCCGGCCTTTATTGGCGCTGGGAATATGAAGACCCCAGCGGTTTCGTTTGGGACTTCGATAACTGGCTCGTTCCTTTTTCTCATCCTTATGCGGGGATTGCTGACGCTCTCGCCGAAGCCGTGGGCGCAAGGATGACCCCGGAACTCAGGAAGATCATTCTCTCACTCAAAAACAGGACTCTCGACTGGACGCCAAAGCCAAGGGGGATAGACATATATATGGCCGTTATGCGCGACGGCGTTTGGGAGCTCGATGCTTTTCGCGACTGGTTCGAGACTCATCCCCGGGGGGCTATTGAAACGTGGAGGCCGGAGTAGATCGGCTAAAGTTCATGTTTTGTGTTGACTCCTTCATGCTTTGCGTTAAATAATGCTTTTGTGACGTTAAATCATGGAGGCTTTTTATGACAACTCTTCCTTCCTCGGCCATGGCCCGGATCAGGACAATCGCTCGGACGATGAAGTACGTTATCGGTACGGGCTTGTGTCTCACCGCGACCGCTCTCGTTGCCGTTTGGGGCGTGCCGGAACTCACAAACGCTTTCGTTCTTTCTCTTAACCTTACGCCGGATCAGGTCACTCTTTCGAACTCGGCTGGGGCCGGGGGCGCTTTGATTATGCTCGTTCCTTTTTCCGTTCTGTTTCTTTTGCTGCTTCGCGCCTTTTCGCTTTTTCGACTCTATGAACAGGGCGAGATTTTCGCCGCTTCGGCTATCCATCAATTGCGCAAAATCGCTTCGGGCCTTATTTCTCTCGCCGTTTTGAGCCCCGTGACACGCACCCTGCTCGTTCTGGACCTTACGCTCGGAA
>JAQUUS010000166.1 GCA_028693775.1 Alphaproteobacteria bacterium
CGATTGCCCGCCAACCTGAAGCCCCCAGCTGAGGCCGCCGATTGTATAGAACGCAGGCGGGCTCCACCGGCCATCATCCCCGCGAACGAGCATGACGCCGTTGCCGCCCCGGCCTCCGAAGAAGAACGCCGCCCGGATGAGGTTTGGTACAATGATGATGCCTTTGGCGCGCGCCGCGAGGTCGATCAGGCCCGGATACTGGCTGTCGCTCATCATCCCCTGAAACGAAACCCGCGAACGGTTGACCAGCGTTTCGGGCTCGCTGCCCAGATCGCCGGAGCTGCGGCAACTGGCCAGCGCAAAGAAGGCCGTGAGAACCAGGAGAAGTCGTGTTTTGATCGTCGGACGCATGCGAATCCCTTTCTTTAGCTTCTTCATCATGCATAAATTAACGATAAATAAAAGGCGTATCGTCGCCACGGCAACGACTTTGGATATTGCTCTGTTAAAAGGCCATTTCTCAGGCCTCCAAAACCCGTTTCCAGATCTCCCGCGCATGGCGGATATAGAATCGCTCGTCGAAACAGGAATCGAGATCGGCGGACTTCAGATGCTTGGCGATTTCGGGGTCCGCCAGAAGCTTGTCCTTGAACTCGGCCTTCATGCCCTTTTGCAAATCTTCCCATACGCTCATCGCATTCGACTGCACGAGCCGATAGGCGTCTTCGCGGCTCACGCCCGCTTGCGTCAGCGCCAGAAGAACCCTTTGCGAGAAATGCAGCCCGCCCAGAGCCTTCAGGTTTTCGGCCACGCGCTCACGGTAGACCGTCATGCCCTCGATCAGGCCCGCAAGCCTGCCCAAAGCGAAGTCGAGCGCAATGGTGGCGTCCGGCGCAAAAACACGCTCGACCGACGAATGCGAGATGTCGCGTTCGTGCCAAAGCGCGACGTTTTCGAGCGCCGGGGTCACGGAGGCGCGGACGATACGCGCAAGGCCTGTGAGATTCTCGGCCAGAACGGGATTGCGTTTGTGCGGCATGGCGCTGGAGCCTTTTTGGCCCTTGGCGAACGATTCCGCCGCCTGGGGCACTTCGCTACGCTGCAAATGCCTCATTTCGATCGAAAACGCCTCGATTGAAGACGCGATGACCCCCAATGTGGCGAAAAACATCGCATGGCGATCTCTGGGGATGACCTGCGTGGAGATGGGCTCCACGGACAGCCCCATTTTTTCGGCAACATGGGCCTCGACCTTGGGATCGACCGTCGCGAACGTTCCAACGGGACCCGAGATGGCGCAGGTAGCAATTTCCTGACGCGCGGCTTTCATTCTTTTGAGGGCACGCGAAAACGCCGCGTAGTGAGTGGCGAGCTTGAGCCCGAAACTTGTCGGCTCGGCATGGATGCCGTGGCTGCGGCCAATTGTAACGACATCGAGATTTTCTTCGACGCGCTTGCGGAGTGCTTCAAGAACGCCATCCAACCCTTTGATGAGTAAATCGGATGCCTGCGTGAGCTGAACCGAAAACGCCGTGTCCAAAACGTCGCTGGAGGTCATTCCCTGATGGACGAAGCGGGCGTCGGGGCCAACATGCTCGGCCAAATTAGTTAAAAACGCGAGGACGTCGTGGCGCGTGGTTTTTTCGATCTCGTCGATCCGCGCGACCTCCCATTTGCCTTTTTCCCAAACGTTTTTAGCGGCTTCGGCAGGGATCACCCCCAGCGCAGCCAGCGCATCGCACGCATGGGCCTCGATTTCAAACCATATCCGGTACCGGTTTTCGTCGGTCCAGATGGAGGCCATTTCGGGACGGGTATAGCGCGGGATCATGGTTATCCTTATGGTTTGTCGCCGGAAGAAAAACGATATATATTACTAGCATCCTTTAGCATCTAAGCCTAGATTATTGTAACCAATCGAAAAACACGAGGGGGTATTATGCGTAAATCTACTGGACTTCTGGCCGCAGCCCTGCTTCTGGCCGCAACGCCTGCTCTGGCCGGCAATCTGGATTTCGAAAACGGCGACGCCGTTTGGCGCTCGTCACGGTGTGAACGGCCGGTCGCTCCGAAGCCGGACATGAAGATCACCCCGGAAATCCGCGGCAACGACCTGAACGCCCTGATCGCCCAGCGCAACGCCTATACCGAAAAGGTTCAGGCCTATATGGACTGCGTCGGCAACGAAGCAGAAAACGATCAGATGGTGATCGGCCAAGCCATCTCCACCGGCGCGCAGAAGGAAATCGACGAAGCTCGCGCCGAGGTTGACAAGGTTTTCGGAGCCCCGCGCACCACGAGCGCCCAGTAAGACAAGAGACGGGAATGCCGGGAAAGCTCATTTTTGCTCTCGCGCAGCTTAATCCAACCGTCGGCGACATTTCGGGCAATCTTTCCAAACTCCGCAGCGTGCGCGAGCGCGCTGCCGGAAAGGATGCCGATCTGGTCGTGACGACGGAGCTGTTTCTGTCGGGTTATCCGGCGGAAGATCTGGTTTTGAAGCCGAGTTTTCAAAACAGCCTGCGCAAAGCCGTTGACGAACTGGCCGCCGACACGGCCGACGGAGGCCCCGCCGTTCTGGTGGGCGTTCCGTGGTACGAAGATGGCAAGCTCTACAACGCAGCCCTGCTTTTGGACGGCGGAAAAATCGCGGGCAAGGTTTTCAAATACGATCTGCCCAACTATGGCCCCTTTGACGAGAAACGAATTTTCTGCGCGGCTCCGCTTCAAAAGCCCCTGCTCTTTCGGGGCGTCAGACTCGGCGTCATGATCTGCGAGGATATGTGGACTCCGCCCTGCGCGGGACACCTGAAAAGCCTCGGCGCCGAAATTCTCGTCGTTCCCAACGGAAGCCCTTTCGAAATCGGAAAAACCGGCACGCGCAGAAACCTCGCCGCCAAGCGCGTGAAGGAAACTTGCCTGCCGCTCATTTATCTCAATCAGATCTGCGGGCAGGACGAGCTGGTTTTCGACGGATCGTCTTTCGTTCTCGACGCCGCCGCCAATCCCGTTGCAACGCTGCCCTCTTGGGCCGAGGACGTCGGAACGCTTACGTTCGATAACGGCGTCGTTTTAAGCGATGCGCGGTCCCTGCTGCCTCCGCTCGACACAAACGCGGACATCTATCACGCGCTGATGACTGGCCTGCGCGACTATGTCAACAAAAACGGATTTCCCGGCATTGTGCTCGGGCTTTCGGGCGGCATCGACAGTTCGCTCTCCGCCGCGCTTGCCGTGGATGCCTTGGGGCCGGATCGCGTTTGGGGCGTAATGCTTCCTTCGCCCTACACCTCAACCGACAGCATCGAAGACGCTACCGCTCTCGCCCATGCGCTCGGCTGCAAGCTGGATTCCATTCCCATCACGGATGCGATGAAGGTTTTTGACGCCGTGCTGGATCCCACGCTCGGCGACAAAAAACGCGGCGTGACTCAGGAGAACATTCAGGCCCGGTGCCGGGGGCTGCTTCTCATGGCGCTCTCGAATGCGACCGGCAATATGGTTCTTTCGACCGGCAACAAATCGGAGATGTCGGTCGGCTACTCGACGCTTTATGGCGACATGTGCGGCGGGTTCTCGGTTTTGAAGGACGTGTATAAAACCGACGTCTACAACGTTTCGCGTTGGCGCAATGCGCACAAACCGGCCTCGGCTCTGGGCCCCGACGGCCCCGTTATTCCCGAACGGGCGTTAACCAAGGCGCCGACCGCCGAGCTTCGCCCCAACCAGAAGGACGAAGACAGCCTGCCTCCCTATTCTGTCCTCGACGGCATTCTGGAGCGCCTAATCGAACGCGACATGGGCCTTGGCGACATCGAAAAAGACGGCTTCGACAGAGCCGTTGCGGCGCGCGTTTGGACCATGCTGGACAATGCGGAATACAAGCGGCGGCAAAGCCCTCCGGGCGTCAAGATCACGCGCCGGAGCCTGAGCCGCGACAGGCGTTATCCCATTACAAACAAGTACCGCGAGGCCTAGACAAGTTAAAAGTAGCAATTTGGGGCCATTTATGGCAAATCCTTCCCCGCAAGTTCTCTGGACCCGTAGCTCAACTGGATAGAGCGCTGCCCTCCGAAGGCAGAGGTTGCGAATTCGAATTTCGCCGGGTCCGCCAGTTATTAACAACTCTCTTAGTATTATCATATAGTTATAATTTTCCGATTATTTACTCCCACAACCTATCCCACAATTAAAGGGCCGATATAGACAAAGCCCCCTAGAAAAGCTTTTTCTTCCCCTTTTCCCGTAAAAGACGCGCCATAAATACTCGCAATGGGAATCCTATTGCCCAGTATTTCTGGTTTGTCAGAAGCCCTCGAAAACCAAAATTGGAAAACCCAAAAATGAGATGCCCTTGCATGGCTTTCGCCATGCAAGGGCATAACTCTTCGGCTGTCTTGCGCCAGCCTTACCATAGCAACGCTTCCGACACGGCTAGCCGTGTCGGAAGGGAAGCTATGGCTTCTTTGCTTCGCGGCCATTCCTGTAGTGCAGCTTAGCATAAGGCTGTTTGAGGATGCCGTTTTCAT
>JAQUUS010000167.1 GCA_028693775.1 Alphaproteobacteria bacterium
GTTCCTTGGCCAGCGGCTTTACGTCTTTTCGGGGAATAACGGCAAAGAGCAGAATCTCCAGAAGTTCGTAATCCTGAAAAGCATCCGCCCCGGCCTGCAAAAGCCGCTGCCGCAGCCTTTGCCTGTGACCGAGATAGTGCGGGTCGCTTTTCTTCTCTGAAGATTCGCTCATCTGTCCTATGCCGAAAGCTCGCTCAGGCGTTCGTCCGCCAGCAAAAGCATGGCCAGATCGACCGCTCCCTCCGTTGCGCGGCACCGCGAAACGATGGAATCGTAATGTTTCAGCTTGTCGGCGTTCTGGCTCATCCAGACGGACAGCTTTTGCTTCGACTCCCGCGCCTTGCGCGACGCCAATTGCGCCGTCAGGCGGCGGCGATGCGCGGCAAGCTTTTCGCAGACCATGCCGACAACCTCGCGCTGCCACAGGTTTTGCGCCCCTTCGGCAGCCGAGCGGCAGAGCCAATCGATCTCAAGCCTTTCGCCAAGGCCGAAGAAGATGGCCGCCAAATCCGCCATCGGTGTCTTGTTTTTGCTCGCAATACCGATGAGGTCAAGCGCGCTGATGAGGCCGGGCAAACGGACGAGGCCCGCTTCCAGTTCTCTGGGCGCGCCAACGAACGCGGATACAGCCTTGCCCGCAGGAGCTTCCTGCTGACGGACAAACCACCCCTTGAGCTTCTCGACACCGCCCTTGTAGGCCTTGATGTTGTCGTCGAGCCTGGCCAGCGCCTCGCGATTGGGCAGCAACCGTCCGATCGCTTGCGTGAGCGCCGCGCGGATGCTTATCAGCATGGCCACCTGCGTAGAGGCAGGAATTTTGTTGTCCTGCCCTTCGATCTGACCCCACAGGTCGGCCACCCCGAGACTTTCCCTCGCGAGGATATAGGCCCGCACGACGGATTCGACATCGTCGCGTTCCGCCATCATCAAAACGATCCCGACGCCGGTATGGTTGATGATATCGTTTGTCACCGCCGTCGCGGCGATTTCACGGCGCAACTGGTGCTTCGCCATGTCCTTGGCATAGGACGACCGTAGCGCTTCCGGGAAATAGGCGTTCACATCGCGCTGAAGCGCCGCATCGTCGGGAAGTCTGGAGTCCAGAAGCTTCTGATAGAGCCAGAGCTTGGCGTAGGCGAAAACAACCGCCAGTTCGGGCCGCGTGAGGCCCTTGCCCAGCTTTTTGCGCTCTTCGATTTCCGCATCGTCGGGCAAGAACTCGACCGTGCGGTTGAGCAAGCCCTCGTGCTCCATGATTTGCATGCAGCGAACGTGCATCGCAAGCAAATCGGGAGCCTGCGCTTCGGAAACGGAAAGCGCGAGGGTCTGCAAATAGTTGTCGCGCAGGACCATCCGGCCAATCTCGTCCGTCATGCTTGCGAGAAGCTTGTCGCGCGAAGCGAACGTGAGGGCCTTCCTGTCAATCGCGCGGCGCAACAGAACCTTGATATTGACTTCGTGATCCGACGTATCGACGCCCGCAGAGTTGTCGATGGCGTCGGTGTTCAGGCGTCCGCCGCAGCTCGCGTATTCGATGCGGCCACGCTGCGTGAGGGCGAGGTTCGCCCCTTCGCCGATAACCTTCGCGCGGAGCTCCGAGCCGTTGACGCGCAACGACGCGTTGGCGCGGTCTCCGGCTTCGCCGTTGTTTTCGCTCGACGCCTTCACATAGGTGCCGATGCCTCCGAAATACAGAAGCTCCACATCGGCCTTGAGCAACGCGCGGATCAGTTCGGACGGAGACAGCGTATCGGCGGAAATGCCGTAGGCTTTCTTCATTTCCGACGTGATCTTGATGGCCTTCTCCGTGCGCGCGAAGACGCCGCCGCCCTTGGAAATCAGCTGGCGGCTATAATCGTTCCAGCTGCTGCGCGGCAGCTCAAACAGGCGCTTGCGCTCTTCGCGGCTCCGGACGGGATCCGGGTTTGGATCGCAGAAAATGTGCCGGTGGTCGAACGCGCCGAGCAACCGCATCTCGGGCGACAGCAGCATGCCGTTGCCGAAAACGTCGCCGGACATATCGCCCACGCCGATGCAGGTGAACGCCTGCGTCTGGATATCCTTGCCGATTTCGCGGAAGTGCCTCCTGACCGCCTCCCACGCGCCACGGGCCGTGATGCCCATGCCTTTGTGGTCGTAGCCTGCGGACCCGCCGGAGGCGAACGCGTCGTCGAGCCAGAACCCGTAATCGCGCGAAATGCCGTTGGCGATGTCGGAGAACGTTGCCGTTCCCTTGTCGGCCGCGACGACGAGATACGGATCGTCTGCGTCGTGCCGGACGACGTTTGCGGGCGGAACGATCTTGCCGCCCTTGTTGTTGTCCGTGAGATCGAGCAAGCCGTGCATAAGCGTTTTGTAGCAGGCGATGCCTTCTGCCTGCATCTTTTCGGCTTCGGCCGGGGGCTTCTTGACGATAAAGCCGCCCTTCGATCCGACGGGAACGATCACCGTGTTCTTGACCATCTGGGCTTTCATGAGGCCCAAAATCTCGGCGCGGAAATCTTCGCGACGGTCGGACCAGCGAATGCCGCCGCGCGCGACCTTGCCGCCGCGCAGATGGATTGCCTCGACGCGCGGACTGTAGACGAAGATTTCGTACAAAGGCTTCGGCAGGGGCATGTAATCGACGGCCCGGCTATCGAACTTGATCGACAGGTAGTCTTTCGGCTTTCCGTCCGCGCCGGTCTGATAGTAGTTCGTGCGCAACGACGACTGGACCAAATTCAGATAGCGGCGGATGATCCGGTCTTCTTCGAGCACCTTCACGCGGCTCAGCGCATCGAGAATGCCCTTCTCGACCGCATTCATCCGGGAATCCCGGTCGGCCTTTTTCAGGGACGGATCGTGCCGGATCAGGAACAAAGCGCAGATCTGCTGCGTGAGCTGCGGATGCGCAAGCAACGCCGACGCCATCATTTCGTGACTGTAAGGTATGCGTAATTGTCGCAAGTACCGGGCGAAACTGCGCAGAAGCGTAATGGCCCGCTCGCCCAGACCGGCGCGCAAGGTCAGGCTGTTGAACGCGTCGTTTTCGACATCTCCGCTCCAGACCTTTGCAAGCGCCTCTTCGAACACAGGCTTGATGTGCTCGAACGCAATGCCTGTGGCCTGCGCGGGGGTTCCGACAAATTCATGGATGTAGGTCGGAACGGAATCCTTCATGTGGATTTCGTACGGCCCGCCCATATGGTCGATTTTCATGCCCATGTTTTCGATCAGGGGCAGGCTTTCCGACAAAAGCAGCGGGCGTTCGGGCTGCAAGACCTTTACGCACAGGCGTCCGTCCGCTCTCTTTTCGAGATCGACCGTGAGCTTGGGGCTCTTGCGCATGCGATCCAGATTGCGAACGTCCTGAACCGCATCTCCGGGGGCGACGGCTTCCTGATACGTTTTCGGGAAAGCCGCTCCGTAGCGATCGAGCAACGCGAGGGCCGAGGCTTCGCCGTAGACATTGACAAGCCTGTCCTTGAGGCGGCTGGTCCATGTGCGGCACATTTCGCGGATGTCGGCTTCGAGCTTGGCGAAATCGGGATTCGGGGAATCCGGCGTGAGGCGAATCCGGCCATAGACGCGCGCCAGCAGGCTGTCGTCGATACGAACTTGCCACGAGATGGCTTTTCCCTCGAACGTCGTTTCGAGAAACTTCTGGATGCGCTCGCGCAACGTTGAATCGTATTGTTCGCGCGGCACATAGATGATGTAGGACACATACCGGTCGAACGGATCGCGGCGCAGATACAGCGCGACGCGCGCACGTTCCTGCAACTGCAAAATGCCGAGGACGTTTTTGTAGAGCTCGTCTTCGGGGATCTGGAACAGTTCGTCGTGCGGATAGGCGCACAGGATGTGCATCAGGTTCCGCCCGTTGTGGCTGCGCGGCTGGAAGTTCATCCGGCTGACGACGTTTTGTATTTTCCGCCGCATGATGGGGATTTCCTTCGGCCCCTGCGCATACGTCTTGGCCGTGAACAGGCCGACAAACAGGCGCTCGAAAATAACGGAGCCCTTTTCGTTGAAGCGGCGCACGAAAATGGCGTCCATCGGAACCACGCGGTGCACTTGCGATTCCGCGTGCGTTTTCATGACCGAGAGAACTTCGTTCTGGCGGTGATACTTGATGAGCGCCTGCGTGTGGCGCTTGCCGACATCGCGAAGCCCGCCGAACATCTGGGCGTTGTCGTCGCGCAAAATGCCGAGCCCGCGGCCTTTTACGGCGCGGATGGACGAGACGGCATCGCGGCGCTCTTCGAGATCGAGTTCGCGATAGCCGAGGAACGTGAAGTTATCGTCGGCGAGCCACTTCAGGAACTCCTGCATTTCCTCGACATCGCCGTCGCTCACCAGCTTGGAGCCGGAATCCGCAACCGCGCCGACGGCTTCCCTGGTCCGCGAGACCATCTGATCCCAGTCGGACACAACCGTGCGGACAAAGCCCAGCATCGTGCGGACTTCGTTTTCGATGC
>JAQUUS010000168.1 GCA_028693775.1 Alphaproteobacteria bacterium
GGCAATCCTTCGCTTTCGAAATACGGCGGCTCGAACGGCAAAACCGCGAGCAGGAGGTCGAGGAATTTCGCGATTTTTTTTGCGCGGCCCGGCCTCCACGCCCAGACCGTGGGCGCGACGTAGTGGATCAGGCGGATTTTGTCGCCCGCGCGTTTTCTGACCCGCTTGGCCACGCGGAACGAAAAATCGGGCGAGTCGATTGTGATGAGTGCGGCGGGCTTTGCCTCGACGACGGCGTTTGCGGTTTCGCGGATGCGCCGCAGAAGGCGGGGGATGTGCTTCAGGACCTCGACGATCCCGAAGTGCATGATCTCCGTGTGCGGGAACAGAAGCTCGATCCCTTCGGCCTGCATCCTGGGGCCGCCGACGCCCATAAAGCGCGCCCGTCCGCCCAGCTTGGCCTTGAGCGCCTTCATGAGCCGTGCGCCCAGAAGATCGCCCGATGCCTCGCCCGCGATCAGAAAAAACAGGGGATCTCTTTTGGCAAGGTCGTCGACCGTGCTTCCCGGAAGGTGGGACGGGCCGCTTTTGGTGAGCCCGTCGAGGATGCTGCGAAGGCAGTCGTCGATCTTGCCTTTTAACGCCGGTTTCGATGACGATCCTTCGCTTGGCATCAGTACCCCGTGACTATGCGTTCGACCAGTTGCTTAACGGTCGGGGTAAACCCGTTCGCGTAGAACGGATCTTCGCCGAAACGGTAGGCGTTATGGCCGGAGAACATCAGCACGTCTTCGATGTCGTCGGTGTGGCTGATTTTTTGCAGCGTTTTCTGGATGCAGAACGAACGCGGATCGGGCATGCGGCCCGTGGTCCCGGCTTCGTTTTGCGACCAGTTCGAGAAATGGCACGCCGACAGGCATCCCATGCAGCTCGATTGATCGGTCGTGATCCTCTTCGCGCGTTCGGGCGTCACGAAGATCAGCGTGCTTTCGGGCGTGCGCAGCGCTTTCGTGAAGCCTTGCGCCTGCCATGCGGCGATGCGCGCCATGTCGGCAGAGGTCAGGAACACGGGGTTTCCGACCGCGCTCACGCGGAAGCTTTCGGTGTGTGCGCCCACCGCTTCGTGCGAGTAGGCGACCTGATGCTCCGAGCGTTCCTTGAGCTCCTTCAAAAAGGCGTTGTTGACGGCCGAGGAATAAAATCCCGTCGGCGAAAACCGGTTCAGCACCACGTCGCCTCTTTTGAGAGTCCGCAGGCGGTTCTTCCATGCGTCGGAGATGGGGCTTTCCTTGGTGAGCAGGGCGCGCGTGCCGAACTGGAACGCGATGGGGCCGATTTCCGGATTGTCGAGCCAGTGCTCCCATTCCGATAGCCACCACACGCCGCCCGCCATGATGATGGGCGTATTGTCGAGTCCGTATTCCTTCATCAGCGCCCGCAGCGCGATGACGCGCGGCATGGGATCGCCCGGCGTTTTGGGGTCTTCGCTGTTCGACAGGCCGTTGTGCCCGCCTGCCAGCCACGGATCTTCGTACACCACGCCGCCGAGGCCTTCGCGGAATTTGTTGAAGGATCTCAGCCACAGCGCGCGGAACGCCCGCGCCGATGAGATGATGGGGTAGTATTGAAGACCGAACTTCGTGGCGATTTCGCCCACCTTGTAGGGCATGCCCGCGCCGCAGGTGATGCCGTGCACGAGGCCTTTGGTGTTTTCGAGAATTCCGTTCAGGATGGGTTCGCTGCCGCCGCCTTCCCACAGGATGTTCATGTGGATGCGGCCTTGCCCGTTCGACAGTTCGTGCGCTTTTTGCGCTTGCGCGATGCCGCCCTTGATGGCGAAGGCGATCAGTTCCTGATGACGCTCCTTGCGCGTTTTGCCGTGGTAAATCTGGGCAAGCGGCTTTCCGTCGTCGCCGTAGGTGTCGGCATTCACCGCCGAAAACGTGCCGACTCCGCCTGCAGCCGCCCATGGGCCCGAGCTTTGACCTGTAGAGATGGAAACGCCCTTGCCTCCCTCGACGACGGGGAGAACTTCGCGGCCCGAGATCACAATGCTGTTCAATGCCTTCAAGTTATTTTCCTTATGTTTGAGGAGGAACGATGCGTGACTATAAAGAGGATGTGCCGTTATGCAATAGATCCGTTTACCTTATAAATCCCCTGCGCGCGTTAAGGAATGCCTTTATTCTTCTTTATCAGGCATTCTTTTTGCTTGCGGTATGTACGAATCGCGCAGACTGCTATATTAAAATTGCATCATGAACGAACGTTTGACCGAACAACTCGACAAGATTCTCGCCCTGGCCGATTCTAGCCATGACGGCGAGGCGGTCGTTGCTGTGCGCAAAGCCAGAGAAATGCTTTCCAGAGACGGGCTTAGCTTCAGCGATCTGGCGCGCGCCGCCTCGGTCAAGACCTCGGCTGCCATTCCGTTCCTCACCGGCGGGCGGGAATACCTCGAATCCCAGATCGACCATCTGCGAATCCAGATCGAGGATTTGCAATCGCAGATGAATACGCAGGATTTTCAGCTCGATTACTGGCGCCGCCGCGCGCTGGAGGTCGAGCAGTCGCTCGAGCATGCGCAAGGCGAAGCCGACAGGTGGAAAAAACTCGCCTCCGAAACCGCCAACCGTCTTTGGGAAATCGCCCGGCAGGTCGGCGGAAGCGATAATCTTCCGGACGCCGCCGTCGAACCTCCGCGCGCCGCTTCCGATAAAGGATAGGCGTCATCGTGGGTCTGGACGCGCGGGTTTCTTCTTCTTCGGACATTCTTCATCGGGTCTTCGGCTATGCGTCCTTTCGCGGGCAGCAGGAGGAGATCATCGGCCATGTCGTCGGGGGCGGGGATGCGCTCGTTCTCATGCCCACCGGCGGCGGCAAGTCCCTTTGCTATCAAATTCCAGCTCTGTGCCGCGAGGGGATGGGCGTTGTGATTTCGCCGCTCATCGCTCTCATGCGCGATCAGGTGGAGGCGCTCAAGCAGCTCGGCGTTCGCGCCGCCGCCTTGAACTCCACGCTTGAGAACGGCGAGGCCTGGGAGGTTATTTCGCAGATGCGCCGCGGAGGGCTCGATATTGTTTATATCGCGCCGGAGCGGCTTTTGCTGCCTAATACGCTCGATTTGCTCGATGAATGCAAGATTTCGCTGTTCGCCATCGACGAGGCGCATTGCGTGTCCCAGTGGGGGCACGATTTCAGGCCCGAATATCTTCAACTTGCCATTTTGCATGAGCGGTTTCCAGACGTTCCGCGCGTTGCGCTTACGGCCACCGCCGACGAGCAGACCCGGGCCGAGATCGTTCGCCAGCTCAGGCTCGGCGGCGGGCGCGTTTTTTCGACGAGCTTCGACAGGCCCAATATTCGCTATATCATCGAGGACAAAAACAAGCCGCGCGATCGGCTTTTGGCTTTTCTCAAGACCAGCCATGAGGGCGAGGCCGGGATCGTTTATTGCCTCTCCCGCGCGCGCGTCGAGGAAACCGCCGAGTGGCTTTGCTCCAAGGGCTTTTGCGCCGTTCCCTATCATGCGGGACTTCCGGCAAACGTGCGCGCCAAAAATCAGGACCGCTTTTTGAAGGACGAGGGCGTGATTGTCGTTGCGACCATCGCGTTCGGCATGGGGATCGACAAGCCCGACGTGCGCTTTGTCGTTCATATGGATTTGCCCAAGAGCATCGAGGCCTACTATCAGGAAACCGGGCGCGCGGGGCGCGACGGGCTTCCGTCCGACGCTGTTCTGTTTTTCGGCATCGGCGATGTGGCCAAGATGCGCTCGATGATCGAAAGCGGCGACGCTGACGAAAAACGCAAGATTCTCGAACGCCGGAAGCTCGACGCGCTGATCGGCTTTTGCTCAAGCACCCATTGCCGCCGTCAGACGCTTTTGGGCTATTTCGGCGAGACCTATCCCAAGCCGTGCGGGAATTGCGACGCGTGTTTGCAGCCTGCGGCGACCTATGACGGAACTGTGGCTGCGCAAAAGGCACTTTCCGCCGTTTATCGCACGGGGCAGCGTTTCGGGATCGTGCATCTGACCGACATTCTTATGGGCAACGGAACTGAGCGCGTCGGGAGTTACGGGCACGACAGGTTGCCGACGTTTGGGGTCGGCAAGGAACATTCCAAAACCGAATGGCGCGATATTTTCCGCCAGCTTGTAGCTCAGGGCGTTTTGGCCACGGATATGGAGGGCGGGGGCTTGCGCTTTTCTTCCGCCGACGCTTGCCGTCTGATTTTGCGCGGCGAGCAAGCCGTTCGGTTTCGCGAAACGCCTTCCGCAGTTACGGCGCGCGCCTTGCGCCGTGAGATGGCTCAAAAACGCCGCGTGGCCGCCAATCAGGATGCGCCGGTTCTGGACGGGGAGGAAGATGAGCGGCTTTTTCAGGAGCTTCGCGCTCTTCGGTTACAACTCGCCAAGCAACAGAACGTGCCGCCTTATGTCATTTTCCATGACACCACGCTGATCGCGCTGGCCACGATTCGCCCCAAAAATCTGTCCGACATG
>JAQUUS010000169.1 GCA_028693775.1 Alphaproteobacteria bacterium
TCCGGTTTTGACCAATCCATCGCCTGCCGTCGTTCCTCCGGCACAGCCCTGCACTGCAACAGACGTCTCAAACGGCATTTGCCTCGCCGAAGATATCGACAAATCCGCAAAGGGCCTGTGCAAGGCGGGATTGGACACAACCGACCGCATTTCGGTAACGACGGCCAAGGGCGGAGCCAAACAACCCGCTGCGGTCATCTTTGTCAGCCATGGACAGACGGGATACGGCTCTTATGTCGCGGCTCCCACGCGTACCGGATTTTTGCAACCTTTCGATTCAAACTACCTCGCCTGTCCCAACGCCGAAGGCAATGCCTCAAAAGGCTTTGCCCAATGCAACAGCGCCGAAAGGAACTCACGATATTTCTACGATGCCCCCGCCTCCGTCAGCAGCATCGATTCCTATGACGACCTCCTTGCCTATGCCGACCGCAACGCGCTTGTGGCCATGCTTGGCAACGGCGCATGCCAATCAACGTGGTGAGGGATGCCAAAACCGGACATGAAAAACTCCCTTCGCAAAAACATCTCGCCGCCGGACAAAAAGCCCTTAAGGCTCGGAGAGCTTCTGCTCCAAAAAGGAAAGATTTCTTCGGACCATATTCAAATCGCCCTTCACGAGCAACGGGGTGGCAACGAGCCGCTGGGCGAAATTCTCGTCCGGCTCGGTTTTCTGAGCGACGAATCCCTCGCAAGCGCCCTTGCCGAACACACGGGCCGCGAAACGGTCGATCTCAAATCCATCGCAATCGATCCCGAAACAGCAAGCCGTGTTCCTCACGCCATTGCCGAAAGATGCCGGGTGATCCCGATTTCGTTTGACGGAACAACCTTGCGCCTCGCCGTGGCCGACCCGCTGGATATCGGCTCGATGGACGAAGTGCGCCGATATTTTCCGCGCCAGATCGAGATCGAACAACTGATCGCATCGGAAACCGACATTGCCGAAGTCCTCGAAGCGCAGGCCCGGGATTCCTGCAAAATCGATAAAATTCTGCAAGAGCTCGAAGGCAAGCCCCCGGCATCCGCAACCGACGGCGAAGAATGGCAGCATCCGGTCGTCAGGCTTGTCGACGCCATTCTGACCGATGCCGTCCGCGAAGGCGCGTCCGACATCCATCTTGAGCCTGAGAACTCTTTCGTGCGCCTTCGGGTACGCATCGACGGCGTATTGCAGCAAAAGCGCGCGTTGCACCTTTCGCACTGGCCCCAACTGTCGCACCGGCTCAAAATCATGGCGGGAATGAACATCGCCGATACGCGCAGCATGCAGGATGGACGGTTCTACATGCAAATCGGCGGCGCAGACATCGACTTTCGAATGGCGATCATGCCCACGGTCCGGGGCGAGAACATCGTGATCCGCATCCTCGACCGCCGCCGCGCTCTGTTGCCACTGGAATCTCTCGGTTACGATGCTTTTTCGCTGAGACAGATCGAGCGCATTCTCGCACGCCCGGAAGGCGTCGTTCTTGTCACAGGACCGACGGGAAGCGGCAAAACGACGACCCTTTATGCGATGCTTAAACGCCTGAGCAGCGTTGACGTCAACATCATGACCCTCGAAGAACCTGTGGAATATCAATTCGAGATGGTCCGCCAAACAGCCATTCAGGACCAGCACGGCCTCGGCTTTGCCGAAGGCGTGCGAGGAATTTTGCGCCAGGCCCCGGATATCATTTTCATCGGAGAAATCCGCGACGACGATACGGCCCGCATGGCGCTCAGAGCCGCCATGACCGGGCACAGGGTTTTCTCGACTCTGCACTGCAACGACTCTTTTGGCGCGCTTCCCCGCCTCAACGATCTCGGCCTGTCTTCGCGCATGATGGCGGGAAACGTCTCGGGCATCCTCGCCCAGAGGCTTGTGAGAAAGCTGTGCCCCAAGTGCAAGCATGTACGCCCCGCGACCGCGAAGGAAGAGAAGGCATTGAACCGGACATCTCCCGCAAACCTGCTCGCACCGGGCTTTGCGGAAGCGCAAGCGTCGTTTGAAGGAGCGATGACCGTCGCGGATGCAAAAGGATGCGAGCATTGCGGCCACACGGGCTATAAGGGCCGAACCGCCGTTGTCGAAATTCTGCGTATCACACCCGAACTGGAAGACCTGATTTCGTCCGATGCCCCGCGCGTCGAGCTGAAGAAACAGGCTGAAAAGGAAGGCGTTCGTTCAATGAGCGCCGACGGGATCATGAAAGTTCTCCGGCACGAAACAAGCTTCGACGAACTCCGCCGGAACGTAGATCTGACGAGGATGCCATAATGCAGACGCTTGGCGATCTTCTGCCCTGTCCTCGTATCGTCCTTATGGTCGGCGACGACGGACTTGTAGCCGTTCCGCACGATCTTCCGGACGCATCGCCGTTTTTTGTCCCCGCCGATAACAAAGCCGCCGCGAAAGGCCTTGTCGATTTTATTGCCCAACGCCCGCAGGCGCGCATAACCTTGTTTGCCGACAACGTCGCGCAGGATTACCGCAATGACGATCTCCCTCCGCTAAATCGCCTCGACAGAGCCAAGCTTGTCCAAAGGCGGCTCAAACAAACATTTCCCCAAGCGCGCCTCACAGCCGGGATCCTGTTCAAACATAACCCTCGGCGAGCCTTGCTCATAGGCCTGCACGCGCTCAATTCCGTTTTTGCATGGACGGACCGACTGCAAAGTCGAACGCCTGACATTGCCCTTTTGCCCGTGGAAGGCGCCCGGCTTCTGGCCAAATTGATGGCGCATGAAAAAGGCGACTGGAAAATGCTTGTCAGCCGCCAAAGATCGGGCGGTTTCCGGCAAATCGTCACGCACAAAAACGATCTTGTCTTTACGCGCCTCACCCCCTTACCACACGCCGAAAGCCCCGAAAGCGACGCCGAAATCCTTGCGCGGGACATCAAAGCCAGCCTTGATTATCTGTCCCGGCTCGGATTACGAACCCCCAACGAGCTGAATGTCCTTCTTCTGGCCCTCGAAAACAAAACAAACGTCGCAGCCTTTGCCTCTCTGCCGCTAAAATCAATCCGGTTCATGTCCCCGGCGCAAGCGGCAACCCGGTTAGGACTTCCCTTCGGTCCTGCGGAAGGCGACGCTTCGGCCGATCTTCTCTATGCGGCATATCTTATCAAATCGCTCCGACCGGCCTTGCCCCTCATGCTTCCTGAAACGCGCAAGGACTGGATTTCCGCCCTTGCCCAAAAATGGGGCATACGAATGGCCTATGCGAGCCTTGCGGCCGCAACGCTTCTTGCCCTTGTGCGCGCAGGCGATCTAGCCACAACGCTTTACCTTGCGCAAAAAGATGCTCTTCGGCTGACCAAAACGGAATATCTTCTGTCTCAGGAAAAAGCGAAAGCAGCCCCCCTCACAGAACCTCTGGGAATAATGCGGCAAGCCCTTGAACGCCGCCATATCTTCGAAAAGTCGCCACAAACGCCTTGGCATGGCATCAACGAATTCTCAAATGGTCTGGACCTGAAAGCCAAACTTACGGCACTTGAATGGGAGAGCCCATCCCCGCCCGGAGCTGAAACGTTCCGTTTCTCGATCGTCGTGCCCACGGTGTCGAGCGGCGAAAACCGTGCCGAAACTGTCGACGCTTTCAATCGCATCGCGCAGTTCGTGGCAACCTCGATGCCCGACTATAAAATCATTGAAATCAAACCGCCGTACCCGTCCCTGCCTTCCGACTCCGTTTCCGCGATATCGAGCGCGCAGCAGGAAATTATTGGCGAACTATCCGTCGAAAGAAGGCAGCCGTGATCGATCTCAAGCCCCACCGAAAATGGATCGGCCTTCTCGCTCTTGCGGCGCTTATCGGAGCGGGAAACAGGCCGGTTGTGGGTCTCGCGCTTGAAAAAGCCCGGACAAGGCATCGAGCTTTGCAGGCCGCAAATGAAAAGGCCGTTGCGGACTTGCGCCAATTGCGCACCGACATCGCCGAAGCAAAAAAGATGAAGACGCAAATCGACACGAGCACAGCGAAAAGATTCCTTGCACCGGTTGACCGCCTTCGTGCCGCACAGATCGTCGAGCATCGCGCCGCTGAAATGCGATTGACCCGTCTGTCCTATACGTTTTTGCCGGAGGAAAAAGTTTTCTTCGAAACCGTCGGCGCAGGAAAACAGGAAATGGCCTTGAGCAAATGGACCGTCGAAGCCGACGCGCCCACGGACGTCTCCGCCTACGCCTTTCTCAACGCCATGGAAAAAACGATGCCGGGACGGATCGCATTGAAAAAGCTTTCCCTGCGGCGTATCGGCAGAAGCGACAGCCCCATCACCAACGCCAACGTCCGCTTCAGTGCAAACGGCGAATGGCTTTCCAACGGCGCAAACGAAAACCCGGCGGAGGACCGTCCATGAAGCGCCTTTTTCTTTGCGCCGCGCTAGCCTTTTTACCGGCCCCCAGTTTTGCCCAAAACGACCCCGTTCCCCAGGCCTCCCTGTT
>JAQUUS010000170.1 GCA_028693775.1 Alphaproteobacteria bacterium
CGCCGGGAAGCTGCGTGCCCCCCTGTTCGCTTTGACGCAAAAAAATATGCCCGCTTTCGCGGGCATATTTAAAATCGAAAAATCCGGCTCTTACTTGGCCAGCTTCCGGCGACGAGCGCCGTAGCCGCAAAGCCCGAGCAATCCAGACGAGAACAGGATGCCAGCTGCGGGAAGCGGAACGGCAGAAACAACGCCGTAGATCCCGAACGAGGCCATGATCGAACCAGCTGTCACATAAGCGATAAAGGTGATCGCTTGGCTGGAAAAGTTCTTGATCACGACATCAGCTGCGTTCGACGAAGTCAGATCGGCCAAAACCGTGACAGGAAGCGTCGAAAGGCTCGCCGTTTCCGTCAGGCCCGTGCTGAGCACAGAAGCCAGATCAGAACCGTTGGCAATGCTGCCAAAAGCGCTGGTCATCGCGCCGCCGTACAGCGACCAATACGAAATGTTCAGCTGCGCATTCGCGGCCAGAGTGCCCGTGACGTAGCCATACTTGTTGCCGTCAACAACGGCGTTGGTGATGATGCCGGCATCGCCGACGTTCAATAAGCCGAGATCCGTGTCAGTTCCGGTGATGCTCTTCAGCTCGGCAGCCTGCACAGGCGAAGCCAAGAAAACGCTGAGCAGCGCTACGGCGAGAAAATGGATGACCTTCATGTTTGTGCCCTTGTATACAGTGTGAATATTACCGTCTCGGAATATATCGGAATAAAAACAAGTATCAACTACAAAAAACAATGGTTTCGGTAAATACTTAGAACCGCCTCTCCCAATGTTTACAACAGGATAGCGTTGTTTCAAATCGGGTTATGGTTAATACAGGAATGTGTTCTTGCGTTTCTTCGGTTGTATTCTTGCAATTTCCTCGCCACCGCACGGGGCTTTATAAAAAAATATGCCCGCTTTCGCGGGCATATTCGATACCGAAGACCGAAGATGCGGTTAGGTGCGGACGTTTTTGCGACGCACGCGGAAACCGCAGAGCCCCAGAAATCCAGACGAGAACAGGATGCCTGCCGCAGGTAGCGGAACAACCGAAAAGTTTGCCATTTCGAACGCTGCGCTCGAACTTTCGAACAACGCGGACGTGATGACGCCGCTCAGACCCACAAAAAGCACATCGGCTTGATTTCCTCTAGACATATTGAGGAGATTCATAAGCGTCGTCCCGCTGATCTCATATTTATAACCAGCGGCATCCGCCAAGGTCAGCATATTGTAGCCGTCCATCGATGCCCATGTGAAGCCGAACTTAGGAGTGTTCAACGTAAACGATGCTGCCGAGTCCACTCCAACATAGAGATAGTCGTCAACGCCCAGAGTCAATCCGACAGGCATCGTATAACTGCCCGAAATGGTAGTATTCACGACACCGACGTTGTTTCCGACAGTCGTCAACAACGACGTCGTCGCCAGGTCAATATTGGCCGCAAGCGCTTCGCTCGACGAGGTAACCGAGGAGACATTTCCGGAATTCAACGAAATAACATAGGTCGCTGCGTGCGCGGGCCCTACGAACAGAATCCCCATCAACAATGTGGCAAAAACGATGCGAAATAATCTCATGGCTGGCCTCCTAGCCTCTTTGTCTTTAAGAAAACGTTGAAAGCGTACCAAAAAATATAACTCTTTCAAAATTAAAAGTTTCAGAATCATAACAAAGTTATACGCAATCAGAAACAACGCATTAGACAACAATTCTCACTTCCCCCCTTATAAACGTCGGGGGCTCGCGCCTACTGATTTTTTATCCGTGTATCACCTGTATCATCAAGATACGATGTGGGGAATACCGTCCGTTCAGGCCGCACACTCTCCGGAATCCGCCTCCTTCTGCGCTGAAACCATTCCGTAGATGATGAAAAGTGCGTGCAGCAAAAAGAAGAACCCTAAAAACGGATGGGCTTTGAAGGCTCCAAACGCCATTTCTATGAAAACGCCCGGAATCGCAGATGCAGCCGCCAGTCTCATTGCCGTAGAAAAATCGAGCTTGATCGAGAAAAAAGCGGAAAAAAGCAAGGCCAACATCGAAAAGATAGCGGTCCCGACAAACTCCGACCCAAAGCTGACAAGCACAATAGCAACCACAACAAGCGGCACGCCGTATCGAAGCACCGTGTGATGGAAGGCCATCCAGCGGTCCTGGTCGATAAAGTAGGAACGTCCTTTCAGTTCGTCGTAGTTGTTGAAATAATAAAAATCGACCTGATTTTTCTTTTTGAACGCCACATAATTCGATGTCACGAGCACGAGAATTTTCTTGGTGGCCATCTCGATATCGACTTTTCCGGCATCGGCTTCCTGATATCCGGTGTCGAAGACGATTTTGGGCGCCTCTTTTTTGTCAATCGGCAGATCTATGACATACGGCGACGGTCTGTCGATGCTCAGCTTCGAGGCCTCGATCCTGACTTCGGGAAACTGCGCGACAACGGATTCGACCGTTTGCCGCCATCCACTGGAAAAAAGAATGAGGAACACGGGCACGCACATGGCCAAAAAGGCCTTGAGCAATATATAAGCTCCGCCGATCCCCTTTCCGCGCAGAATCAGGTTTGCGTAAAAGGATTTGGAATAAAAAGTCTCGATCACGTTTTTGGTAAACTTCTTCATCGGTTATCCCCTGTCTGGCCCCCGTTTGCGGACATCTTTTTTCGCATATCTTATATGTAAGCCAGAAAATGACAACGATCCTCCTTTTGGCCCGGTGCGGGATAAGGGAAAATTAACCATTCCTTCCGCAACAATCCGTCGGTTCTTCCTTGCATTCTCTCGATAAAAGGCTATAAACGCCGCACTTATTGCTCCTTGCCTCTTCGACAGAAGGGGCTTGACCGGAGCCGCTGATGCGTCGGGATTGGCTCGGCCCAGCAACCGGTCGTTTTAACCCAGAGGGAGTGCAGAATATGCCACTCTATGAGTCTATCTTTATCGCGCGCCAGGACGTGCCGACCACTCAGGTCGAAATCCTGACAAAAGCCTTCTCTGATATCATTACCGCAGACGGCGGCAAGGTCACCAAGGTTGAGCCCTGGGGCTTGCGCACGCTCGCCTATCGGATCAACAAAAACAAAAAGGGCCACTACGTTCTCATGAACATCGACGCCGCCCCGGCCGCTATTGCCGAAATGGAACGCAACATGAAGCTGAACGAAGACGTTCTTCGCTTCATGACCATCCGCGTCGAAGAACACGAAACCGGCCCCTCCGCGATCCTGCGCAAGGACGAACGCGGCGACCGCTCCGATCGCGGCGACCGTTCCGACCGTCCCTCACGCGCTCCGCGCACCGCCGAAGCAACCCCTTCTGAAGGAGAAAAGGCATGAGTCAGAACGAATCCTCTTTTGGCGGACGCCAACAACGCGACTCCGGTTCTTCCGGCGGATTCGGCGGTTTCCGCCGCGGCCGCAAGAGCTGCCCCTTTTCCGGAAAAGTCGCTCCGAAAATCGATTACAAAGACCCGGCGACCTTGAAGCGTTTCATTTCGGAACGCGGCAAGATTATGCCGAGCCGCATCACTGCCGTATGTGCGAAGAAACAGCGCGAACTGGCTCAGGCCATCAAGCGCGCCCGTTTCCTCGCCTTGCTGCCTTACGCCGACAAGCGCGGCAATGCGAACTAAGGCACAGGAAGGAGAACTCACATGATTGAAGTTATTTTGTTGGAGCGCATCGAGCGCCTCGGTACCATGGGCCAGACCGTCAAGGTTCGTCCCGGATTTGCACGCAATTATCTCTTGCCGAACAAAAAGGCATTGCGGGCAACCAAGGCCAACCTCGAGCTATTCGAAAAGCAACGCGCAGAACTCGAAGCGCAGAACGCCGCAGAACGCGCCAAGGCGGAAGCTCTGGCCACAAAGATGGAAGGCCTCACTCTGGTCGTCATCCGTCAGGCGTCCGAAATGGGCCAATTGTTCGGCTCGGTCACGGCTCGCGACGTTGTCGAAGTCGCCATCGAAGCAGGCCATCAGATGGTCCGCAATCAGGTCCAGATCGATAATCCGATCAAGACGCTTGGCCTGTTTACGATCAAGATCAAGCTTCATCCGGAAGTCACGACGACGGTGACGGTCAACGTCGCCCGTTCGCCGGAAGAAGCGACCGCCCAGGCCGACAAGGCAAAGGCTGCTACCGCCAAGGCTTCGAAGAAGGCCGAAGAAGCGGCTGTTCTCGAAGCTCCGGCTGCCGAAGAGCCCGCCAAGGAAGAGGCTGCCGCTCCCGAAGCCGCCGAGGTAACGGAAGACAAGCCCAAGAAGGCCAGAAAGACCAAGAAAGCCGACGCCGAAAAGGCCGAGGACAAGGCCGAAGACAAGGAAGCCCCCAAGGCCAAGAAGCCCGCGAAGAAAGCCAAGAAGACCGACGCGGAATAAACCGGGGGTGCCTGGATAAATACAAAAGCGGAGATCGGAAGAG
>JAQUUS010000171.1 GCA_028693775.1 Alphaproteobacteria bacterium
ATGCCCGCGATGGAGCTGTTTGATGTTCCGAGATCGATGCCAATATACATTTTTATTACCTAATGGGCGAAGATCGTAGACTATCTAGCAGATATGCCTTAAAAAACTGTTCGTGTTTGGTTAAGAAAGCATTGCCGTGGGGCTCAAACGCAAACGCAAGCTTTATGCATGCTTTTTTTATTATTGCAATGATTTAGTGGGTCGGTTTTCCCTATTTGTGAAAAATACCGGGCCCTTGGTTCCGGCGGGGCTGTATCTTCGATTGTATGTCTGGGGGGCTTCTTTCGCGCCTTGTTCGTTAATCTTTCGGGCTTCTTATAAAAAACAATCGGATGCTCCGGATTCATGTTTAATCTCTGCTCATTCTGATTTACCTTACCTCCGCGATTCCTTAAGGAGGCCTTTTATGAAACGCACGATTGCTTGTTTGGGCTTGGCCCTGACTCTTGCCGCCTGTTCGTCCGGACAGACCGAACCGACGGTTTCTTTGGAGAAAAGTCTGGTTCCCAAGATCGTTATGGATGTCAGGAAAATCAGCCTGGCCGACCGCAGCGGGCCGATTCCCCTCGATTCGCCTTATCGCAACAATACGTTTTCTCCCACAATTTCCGACGCCGTCAAGGATTGGGCTTCCGATCATCTTGAGGCCAAGGGCAAGGATGGGCAGGCCATTATCCTGATCAAGAAGGCTTCGCTTTCGACCATGCCCATGCCCATGAAGGACGGTATCGACAGCTGGTTTACCCGCCAGCAGGCCATAAAGTATATCGCGCGCGTCGACGTTTCCATCGAGGCCAACGGGCCGTCAGGGTTCGCCGTCGCCGATGCCGATGCGTCCCGCTCCATTTCGTTGCCCGAAGATCCCACAGAGGCCGAGCGTCAGGATGCCTACATGACCTTGCTCAACGGGTTGATGCGCGATCTCGAAGAGAATCTTCAGTCCGGCATTTACGTTCATATGTCGAAGTTTTTGTCCAAGAGCGACGTTATAGGGTCGTCGGCCGTTCCGTTGACGTCCGATCCTGCTCCGGCAGAAGCCGTTCCGGCCGCAGAGGCTGCTCCGGTTCAGCCTGCGGTTTTGACTCCGCCGCCGTTGCCGCCTGCGCCTCCCGCTTCGGCGAAGGATGCGGCTTCGGATCTGAAGCCGGTCGATCCTTTGACTGTCAGCGGCGCGCAGGATCAAAAATAAATGCCTTGGCCGTTCAGCAAGGAAAGGCTTCTGTCTTTTCTGCCGGAAGGGTTTTGCCTGTTGGCGTTTTGCCGCCAGTCCCCGCATTTCATGCCGCCAAAGGGGCAGGGGGCCCGGCATGTCGCATGGGCTGCTTTTGTCCTCGCTCCCTTGTTTTTCGGCTTTCTGGCCCTGATTTTGGGGCAGGATGCGAACTGGGATTTGCGCAACTATCACTACTATAACGCCTATGCTTTCCTGAACGATCGCTATGCGCAGGATTTGCTGCCTTCGCAGACGCCTTATTTCTACAATCCCTTGCTCGACGTTCCGTTCTTTTGGCTGGCGACGCACGTTCCGGCGAAGGTTGCGGGGTTCGCTCTCGGGGCCGTGCAGGGGCTGAATTTCGTTCTTCTTTTTATGATTGCCCATGCCGTGCTTCTTGTTTCGGGGCCGAGGCGCAAGGTTCTCGTTTGCCTCTTTCTGGCGGCGCTCGGCATGTACGGCGGCGGCAGCATCGCTCAGCTCGGCACCACCTTCTGGGATAACGTGACGAGTTTGGGCGTTTTTCTTTCGGCGGCTCTTGTTATTCGGCATGAGGGGCGTTTTTCCCGCATTTCTCCGGCCAAGGCTTTTGCGCTCGCCGCTCTGTTCGGCGTTCCGGCCGGGATGATGATGGGGCTCAAGTTGCCTTCGGTTCCTTATGCGGTGGGGCTGTGCGGCGGCTTGCTTGCGATGGGCGGAAACTGGAAACGCGGGTTTTTGCTCAGCTTTGCGTTCGGGATTGGCGTTCTGGTCGGGGGCGCGGCGACTTTCGGATCGTGGGCTTTCTTTTTGCAGACGCATTTCGGGAGCCCTTTGTTTCCCTATTTCAACAACGTGTTTCAGTCGCCGCTGGCGCCGCTTGCGAGCGCGCGGGATATTCAATATGTGCCGCACAGTATGGGCGAGTGGTTCTCCATGCCGTTTCTGTTCGCCAGAAGCCCGTTCCGCGTTGGCGAAATCGATTGGCGCGATTGGCGGCTTACGATCCTTTATGTTTTGTTGCCGCTGGCTGTTGTGGCGCGGGCTGCCTTTGGACGGACGCGCGGAGACGAGGGCGTGGCGCGGTCGAAGGCGGGCGCGTATTTGCTCATATCGTTCTCCATTGCCTACGTTGTGTGGCTGGGGATGTTTTCGATCTATCGCTATGCCGTGCCGCTTGAGATGATCGCGCCGGTTTTGATCGTTCTGGCGGCGGGGCTTTTGCCGTTCAGGGCTAACGTCAAAGGGTTTCTGGCGGCCGCGATTCTTGTTGTCGTCGCGTTTTCAGTCAGGCCCGGGAACTGGACCCGCAGGGATGTCTGGCTCGACAGGTTCGTTGAGGTTGAGACCCCTCCTTTGGGGGATACGTCGAACCTCATGATCCTCATGGCCGGGCTCGAGCCTTATTCCCATGTGATTCCGGAGTTTCCGGCGGATATTTCCTTTGTGCGCGTTCAGAGCAACTTTTCGAGCCCCGAACAGGGCAAGGGGATCAACGGGCTTTTGCGCGAGCGGATCGAGGCTCATCGTTCCAAGGGCGGCGTTTTCAAGCTTCTGATCCCCGCGTGGCAGGTTGCGAAGGCCCAGAAGGCTGTGTCCTATTTTGGCCTTAAAGTCATGCCAAAGACGTGCCTTGCGGTTACAGATAGGCTTTTTGAACAAATGCCGTTAAAGTTGTGCGACGTGGTTTCCAGGTAACGGGCGTAGTCATGAAAACAGCGGTCATTATTCCTTGCTATAACGAAGAGGCGGCCATCGCCAAGGTTGTCGCCGATTTCCGGCAGGCGTTGCCGGGGGCGAGCATCTACGTTTATGACAACAATTCGCGCGACAGGACGGTTGAGGTCGCGAAAGAAGCGGGCGCAATCGTTCGCCTCGAGCCGTTGCAGGGCAAGGGGAACGTTGTCCGGCGTATGTTCGCCGACGTGGAGGCCGACGTTTATGTTCTTGTGGACGGCGATTCGACTTATGACGCGCCTTCGGCCTCGAAGATGGTCGAGAAGCTTTGCGACGAATCCCTCGATATGGTCAACGGCGCCCGGGTGACCGACATTGAGAAGGCTTATCGGCCCGGCCACAGGTTTGGGAACTGGATTTTGACGCGCATGGTGGCGTGGATTTTCGGGAGCCGTTTTTCCGATATGCTTTCGGGATATCGCGTGCTCTCGCGGCGCTATGTCAAAAGTTTTCCGGCTCTTTCCGCCGGGTTCGAAACCGAGACCGAGCTGACCGTTCATGCTCTCGAGCTTCGCATGCCTACGGCAGAGGTTTCGACGCCGTATAAAGACAGGCCCGTCGGGTCCGTCAGCAAGCTCAGCACCTTCAGGGACGGGTTCCGGATTTTGTGGACCATCATCGTTCTTGTGAAGGAAGAGCGGCCGATGCAGTTCTTTTCGCTGCTCGCTCTTGCGTTTGCTGTTTTGGCGGGCGTTTTGATGGTGCCGATCGTTCTCACTTACTTCGAGACCGGCCTTGTGCCCCGGTTGCCTACGGCCATGCTGTCCATGGGGCTTATGATCGTTTCCGCTCTTGCTCTGACTTGCGGCTTGATTCTCGATACGGTGACGCGCGGACGCCGCGAGATGAAGCGCATGAGATATTTGAACATTCCCGCGCCTCAATCCGATAGCGACTAGTTTTTATCATGATCTCAGAAAGTGCCATGGCTTATTGGCGGACAACCGCGCTGCAATTTTTCAAGTTCGGAATCGTCGGGGTTGTCGGCTTTGTCGTCGATACGGGGCTGCTTTATTTCGCCATTCATGCGCTCGAGTTCGGGCGGATTGCGGCAGGCATGTTTTCTTTTCCTTTCGCCGTGACTGTGACGTGGATCGGGAACAGGCTGTTTACGTTTTCGGATGCGCCGCCCATGCCTGCCATGAAGCAACTCGCCAAGTTTGCGTTCGTTTGCGGAATCGGGATTGTGTTTAACAGGGGGACTTACAGCCTTTTGGTCACGTTCGTTCCGTTCGTTTACGATTATCCCGTGATCGGGCTTCTGGCTGGGACGGGCGTTGCGATGTTCTTCAATTTCTTTGCCACACGCAAACATGTGTTTGGAGGGTAGGCGATGATCGTTGTGAAGGAGGCCCAGAAACGCGCTCACAGGGCTTGCGAGAGCGTTTGCGTTTATGAATACGAGATGGCCGATCCCGCCCTTGGCGGGGCCACGGCGACGATCGAGGGGCGGTATCCGCAGCGCGGGTTCGCCGTCAATCTTGAGGTCAGG
>JAQUUS010000172.1 GCA_028693775.1 Alphaproteobacteria bacterium
TGATCTCCATTGCCCTGCCGCCCAGAACGTAAGACGGCCTGACAACGACCGGATAGCCGATCTTTTCCGCGACCTTCTCGGCTTCTGCAATGGTGCGCGCAAGACCGTTGGCAGGCTGCTTGAGCCGGAGCCTCTGGAGCAATACCTGAAAGCGTTCGCGATCCTCGGCAAGGTCGATAGCGTCCGGAGACGTCCCAAGAATGGGAATATTCGCCGTTTGCAGAGCCTTGGCCAGCTTGAGCGGTGTTTGCCCGCCCAACTGGACGATAGCGCCCAGAACTTCGCCGCGCGACTGCTCCTTGCGAATGATTTCGATAACGTCTTCGCCTGTCAGCGGTTCGAAATACAAACGATCCGAAGTGTCGTAATCGGTCGAAACCGTTTCCGGGTTGCAGTTGATCATGATGGTTTCGTACCCGGCCTCGCGCAAAGCCATCACGGCATGCACGCAGCAGCAGTCGAACTCGATCCCCTGCCCGATACGATTGGGCCCGCCGCCCAGAATAACAACCTTTTTCCTGTCCGAAGGATCGGCTTCGCATTGAGGCGGTGTGAGCCCGTTGCCTTCGTAGGTCGAGTACAGATAAGGCGTATGCGAGGCAAACTCGGCTGCGCATGTGTCGATGCGCTTAAAGACGGGCACAATTCCGAGCGAACGGCGCATTTCGGCAACTTCGGGTTCCTTTTTCCCTGCCAGCTGCGCAAGCCGTGCGTCGCTGAAGCCCATTTTTTTGAGATTGGCCCATCCTTCGGCGTCCTTTGGCAAGCCGTTTGCGCGAACGTCCTTTTCGACCGCCAGAATATCTGCAATGCGATTGATGAACCAGACGTCGAACTTGCTTGTGGCAGCAATCTGATCCGGCGTCATCCCCCTGCGGAGCGCCTCTGCAATCACAAGAATGCGGTCGTGCGTCGGCTTGGCAAGGGCCGCGTGAATATCCTTCACATCTGAGTGCGCAAACTGGCGCATTTCGTTGAGGCCCGTCAGGCCGATTTCAAGGCCGCGAAGCGCCTTCTGCAAAGACTCTTCCCAGTTGCGCCCGATAGCCATGACCTCGCCGACGGATTTCATGGCAGTGGTGAGCAAGGGCTCGGTCGCCGGGAATTTCTCAAACGCAAAGCGCGGAATCTTGGTGACAATATAATCGATTGTCGGCTCAAACGATGCCGGTGTATCGCCCGTGATATCGTTCTTGAGTTCGTCGAGCGTATACCCGACAGCCAGACGCGCCGCGACCTTCGCGATCGGAAAGCCGGTCGCCTTGCTGGCCAGCGCCGAAGAGCGGCTGACGCGCGGGTTCATTTCGATAATGACCATGCGGCCGTCTTCCGGGCTCACGGCGAATTGCACGTTCGATCCGCCCGTATCCACGCCGATCTCGCGCAAAACCGCAATCGAGGCGTTGCGCATGATCTGGTATTCCTTGTCCGTGAGCGTCAACGCCGGAGCGACCGTAATGCTGTCGCCCGTATGAATGCCCATAGGATCGACATTCTCAATCGAGCAAATGATAATGCAGTTGTCCTTTCTGTCGCGGACAACCTCCATCTCGTATTCTTTCCAGCCCAAAACGGATTCTTCGACCAGAACCTCATGAACCGGGCTAGCCGCAAGCCCGCCCGCAACGATCTCCACATATTGCTCACGGTTGAAGGCAATGCCTCCGCCCGTCCCACCAAGCGTAAAGCTGGGCCGGATAATCGCAGGAAGCCCGACATAGGACATGACGTCCTCTGCTTCCGACAGCGTTTTGACAAGCTTGCTCTTGGGACATTGCAGCCCGATTTTCTCCATCGCGTCCCTGAAGAGACAGCGGTCTTCGGCTTTTTCGATAGCCTCCTGGCTGGCGCCGATCAACTCCACGCCGAGGCGCTTGAGCGTTCCGTCCTTCGCCAAAGCCAATGCGGTGTTCAAAGCCGTCTGTCCGCCCATGGTCGGCAAAAGCGCATCCGGTTTTTCGCGTTCAAGAACCTTGGCAACCATTTCCGGCGTGATCGGCTCGATATAAGTCGCATCGGCCATCTCGGGATCGGTCATGATGGTGGCCGGGTTCGAGTTGATCAAAACAACCCTGTAGCCTTCCTGCCTCAAAGCCTTGCAGGCCTGAACGCCGGAATAATCGAACTCGCACGCCTGCCCGATAACAATAGGCCCGGCTCCGATGATGCAAATGGATTTAATATCTGTACGCTTGGGCATCTATGCCGTCCTCCGCGAAGCTTTGTTGGCTTCGATCATGTCGACAAATTTTTTGAACAGGTAATGGCTGTCATGCGGGCCCGGCGAAGCTTCGGGATGGTATTGAACCGAAAAAGCCGGTTTGTCTTTGGATTGAATTCCTTCGTTGGACCCGTCGAACAGGCTGATGTGCGTGACCTCTGCCGTATCCGGAAGCGTCTCCGGAAGAACATGAAATCCGTGATTTTGGCTTGTGATGTCAACCTTGCCCGTCTTGAGATCCTTGACCGGATGATTGGCGCCCCGGTGTCCGCGCGAAAGCTTGGCGGTCTTTGCGCCGAGCGCAAGCCCGAGCATTTGGTGCCCGAGGCAAATACCGAACAGCGGAATGCCTTTTTCCATCAAAGCCCTGATAACTGGAACAGCATAAACGCCGGTAGCGGCAGGATCGCCCGGGCCGTTGGAGAGAAACACGCCATCCGGGTTCAGGGCCAGTATGTCCTCAGCCGAGGTATTCGCCGGAACGACCGTAACCCGGCACCCTGCACTGACAAGGCAGCGCAGGATGTTGTTTTTCGCGCCGTAGTCTATGGCGACAACATGATGCTTCCCGCCGCTTGCCTTGGCATAGGCAGCATGGTTCTGGGGATACCATTTCCATGCGCCTTCGGTCCATTCGTAGGCCTTGGGGCAAGTGACGTCGAGGGCCAGGTCCATGCCTTCGAGGCCGGGCCAGGCCTTGGCCTTGGCAATCAAATCGTCGAGGTCGAAATTGCCGTTGCGATCATGGGCAATCACAGCGTTCGGCGCGCCAAGATCGCGAATGCGAATTGTCAGCGCGCGCGTATCGAGCCCAGAAATGCCGATCAGATTGACGCGCTCAAGCCAATCTTCCAAATGGCCCGCCGCGCGCCAGCTTGAAGGAGACGTAATCGGCTCGCGCAAAACGACCCCGCGCGCCGCCGGTTTTTGCGTCTCGACATCTTGCATATTGATGCCGATGTTGCCGATATGCGGAAAGGTAAAGGTGATGATCTGCCCGGCATAGCTTGGATCGGTCATAATTTCCTGATAGCCGGTCATGGACGTGTTGAAACACAACTCGCCCGGAGCGCTTCCATCCGCTCCCATACCTTTGCCCCAAAAAACAGATCCGTCGGAAAGAACGAGAACGCCAGTTGCGTGAGCAGGTCTGGAGTTTGCACACGAATGCACGCACCCCTGTGGAGAAGGATTCGTCATGGGCCTCAACATTTTAGGAAACCGTTACTTAAACGGATGCACACTATGCCGATTCCGCCCCCCCTGTGCAATCGAAAAGAGGCGCCCGGTAGCGCAACCCATGGTCGCAAGGCCCCATTTCTTCCCGAACCCATTAATAAATAAACATATCTTCCCGTTTCCTTTTGAAAGGGCTAATGTTAGTTTGAAGAGAGACCCTATGTTTTTTCGAGCCCCATGTCGTTGAAAAAGTTCAATATCCTTTTAAGAGAAGTCCTGTTTCAGGGCTATTTTCGCGTTGACCGTCTTCACGTTCAGCACGAGCGGTTTGATGGAACCTTAAGCCCTGTTTTCACACGAGAAATTTTTCACAGAAGTCACAGCGTCGCCGGAGCGCTCCTGTTCGATCCGCAGCACGATAAGGTCGTCCTGATCGAACAGATGCGAATCGCCCCTGCCGCTGCGGGAATGAATCCGTGGATCATGGAAATGCCCATGGGCATGGTCGATGCCAGCGAAACGCCCGAGCAGGCAACCCGGCGGGAGGTTTTTGAAGAAACAGGCTGCGAGGTCCTCGATCTTGTGCCTATCGCCAAGTATTTTTCGAGCCCCGGCGGAACGAGCGAATACGTCTATCTCTACGCGGGTCGCATAGTGGCGCCCACCGAGGGCGGAACCTTCGGCATGGAAAACGAGAATGAGGATATCAAAGTCCACGTTCTGGATGCCGCAAAAGCGATCAGCATGCTCTATGCAAACGCCTTCACCGACGCGCAAACGATCATCGCCATGCAGTGGTTTGTGACGCATCACACCGATCTGCGAAGCCGCTGGCTTGTCAGCGACGTAGGAACGCCGATTATCTAAACGGTTTACGGAAAATCCGGGCAATCGGCGCGCTGAGCCATCTTGGTAATCGGGCGCAAAGCCTTCGGCCTATACGGAGGGTTGATAGCCGCAAGTATTTTCCTGTGCGTGTAGTCCTTCGGATTGAGAAGATCGGAAGAGCGTC
>JAQUUS010000173.1 GCA_028693775.1 Alphaproteobacteria bacterium
GTAGCGTTTCCATCTTGTCGCGGATGATCGGGACCGCCTTGAAAAACTCCGCACCTTCCTCAACCGTCATGTCGAGGATGTCGGCGATGCTCTTTCCGCGATAGAGGATTTCGAGCGTTTCGCGATTGTAGCGTTTGCCGTGGCATTCCTCGCATGTCACATAGACATCGGGCAGGAAATGCATGGCGATTTTGATCGTGCCGTCGCCTTCGCACGCTTCGCAGCGCCCGCCCTTGACGTTGAACGAAAAACGTCCCGGGCCGTATCCGCGCGCCTTGGCTTCGGGCAGGCCCGCAAACCATTCGCGGATGGGCGTGAACGCGCCGGTATAGGTCGCAGGATTTGAGCGCGGCGTGCGTCCGATGGGCGACTGATCGATGTCCACGATCTTGTCGATGAACCTGTAGCCCTTGATATCCTTGTGAGGCGCGGGGATGTCCCTTGCACCGTTGAGGCTTCGGGCCAGCGCCTTGTAGAGCGTTTCGATCACGAGAGTTGACTTGCCCCCGCCAGAAACGCCCGTGACAGCCGTGAACGTGCCGAGCGGAAACTTCGCATCGACGTTCTTCAGGTTGTTGCCGCTCGCACCGATCACTTCGAGCCATTTGCCTTCGCGCGCCATGCGGCGCTCTTCGGGAACGGGGATGGATTTCACACCCGTCAGGTACTGCGCTGTGATGCTCGCAGCGCACTTTTCGACCTGTTTCGGCGTTCCTGCGGCCACAACGTGTCCGCCGTGGACGCCGGGCCCCGGACCGATGTCGATCAGATAATCCGCCTGCCGGATCGCGTCTTCGTCGTGTTCGACAACCAGAACCGTATTGCCGAGATCGCGCAGGCCCTTGAGCGCTTCAAGCAGCTTGCCGTTGTCGCGCTGGTGAAGGCCGATGCTCGGCTCGTCGAGAACATAGAGCACGCCCGTCAGCCCCGATCCGATTTGCGAGGCAAGCCGGATACGCTGGCTTTCGCCGCCCGAGAGCGTGCCGCTCGCGCGCGACAGGGCAAGATAATCGAGCCCGACGTTGTTGAGGAAGCCAAGACGCTCGTTGATCTCTTTCAGGATGCGCGTCGCGATCTCGCGCTGCCTGGAATTCAGTTTTTTGGGCAGATCGCGAAACCATGCGCTCGCGTGCTTGATCGACAGCTGCGTCACTTCGCTGATGTTCTTTCCGCCGAGCTTGACGCATAGCGCTTCGGGCTTGAGCCTCATTCCGCCGCACGCTTCGCACGGCTTGCTGAGCTGGAACCGGCCCAGTTCTTCTTTCATCCAGTCGCTTTCGGTTTGATGCCAGCGGCGCTCGATGTTGGGAATGACGCCTTCGAACGCCCGCAGATCGCGATAGCTCCGCGCGCCGTCTTCGAAGGCAAAAGCGATTTTCGTTCCGCCCGTCCCGAACAGGACCGCATCGCGAAACTCTTTCGGCAGGTTCTTCCACGGCGTGTCGAGATCGGCCTTGAAGGCCCTCGCCAGCGACGCAACCGTGTGCACATAGAACGACGACGTTATGCCCTTCCATGGAGCGATCGCGCCTTGATTGATGCTCAGATTTTCGTCGGGCACGACCAGTTCCGGATCGAAATACAGCTTTTCGCCCAAGCCGTCGCATGTGGGGCATGCGCCGTGCGGATTGTTGAACGAAAACAGGCGCGGCTCGATTTCCTCGATCGTGAAGCCGCTGACGGGACATGCGAACTTTGAGGAATACGTCGTTATCTTTCCGGACGGCGCGCTCTCGACCTGTAACAGGCCGCCTGAAAGCTTGAGCGCCGTTTCGATGGAATCGGGCAAGCGGTTGTCGAGATCGGGGCGCACGACAAGACGATCCACCACAACGGCGATATCGTGCTTTTTGTTTTTGTCGAGCGAGGGAGCGTCTTCGATGTCGTAGACTTTTCCGTCGACCTTGACGCGCTGGAAACCCTGTTTGCGGCAATCCTGAAGTTCTTTTCTGTATTCGCCCTTGCGTCCGCGCACGATGGGCGCAAGCAACATGATCTTGCTTCCCTCGGGCATGGCGCGGATCAGGTCCGCCATTTGCGTGACCGTCTGGCTTTCGATGGGAAGCCCCGTCGCCGGAGAATACGGAATCCCCGCGCGCGCATACAGGAGCCTCAGATAGTCGTAGATCTCGGTGACCGTGCCGACGGTCGAGCGCGGATTGTGCGAGGTCGTTTTCTGCTCGATGGAAATGGCCGGGGATAGCCCTTCGATGGAATCGACATCCGGCTTTTGCATCATGTCAAGAAACTGGCGAGCATAGGCCGACAAGCTTTCGACATACCGCCTCTGCCCCTCGGCATAGATGGTGTCGAAGGCGAGCGACGACTTCCCGGAGCCGGAAAGGCCAGTCAGAACAACGAGTTTATCGCGCGGGATCGTGACATCGATATTTTTTAAATTATGCTGTCGCGCACCGCGCACATGAATGTCTTTTTGTGTCATGGGGCGCAATATGGGAGCTTTCGCTTCAAATTGCGAGTCTTTTGTACTTGTTTTGTTCTTTTTATGGCTTTATATACAGTCTGGACCCAAAAAACATAACGGTCTGGACTCGAGGAAACAAATGGTTAGAGTCCCCGACTCTCACACATATTCACTGGAGATTCCCCATGGCAGGCAGCGTCAACAAGGTCATTCTTATCGGCAATCTGGGCCGCGATCCCGAAATCCGTTCGTTCCAGAATGGCGGCCGCGTCGCCTCGTTCTCGCTCGCAACGTCCGAAACGTGGAAAGACAGGACCTCGGGCGAACGCAAGGAAAAGACCGAATGGCACCGTATTTCGGTTCTTAACGACAAGCTTGTCGAAGTTGTCGAACGCTATGTCAAAAAGGGCTCGAAGCTGTACGTCGAAGGCCAGCTTGAAACCCGCAAATACACCGACAAGGACGGGCAGGAACGCTACACCACCGAAGTCGTGCTGCGCCCCTTCCGCGGCGAACTGACCATGCTTGACGCAGCGGGCGGCGGCAGCCGCGGCAGCGCGAGCGTTCCGCCTCCCTCGGAAGAACAGGCCTTTGGCGGCTCTTCCGCCTCGAGCGCCCCGGCTTCGGACATCGACGACAGCATTCCCTTTTAACGATTGCGCGGCGCTTACGGACGCTTTTTCCGCGAAATCGCCTTCGCTTCTTCGCAAAAGGGGCGGCGAATGGAATGCGTCCGTATACGCAGCGTTTTTTTGACGCCGCACCGGGCCGAATCGGAGTTGAGGCGCCATTTATAAAATAGCATAACCGGGAGCGACCTTTTCAGCCTCCAAGAGAGAATCATGCCGTCCGTTGCCCTTGTTTCCGGAGCCGATCGTAACTATTTCCCGCTGCTCATCGAGTGGGTTCATTCCATCCGCCGCTTCGAGGAAAGCGCGGACATGGACATTTGCATCATCGACGCGGGGCTCACGTCCGAGCAGGTCAATGCGCTCAAGCCGCTCGTCAAGACGATCTTCTCGCCCGAATGGCCCGAGGGAATCCCGGCAAAGAAAGTTCGCGGCAACGATTGCTACAAAGCCAACATCTGCCGTCCCTTCATTCGCGATCTTTTTCCCGGCTATGACGTCTATATGTGGATGGACGCCGACACATGGGTTCAAACCTGGGGCGGCGTTCAGATGCATATCGACGCCGCGCTTCGCCATCCGGACCGGCTGGTCGGCACAAACGGCTCCGACCGCAACCAGCCCAAGCAATTCCGCGTCAAGTGGATCTGGCGCTGGCCCTATCGCGTCACAAACTTCTATTTCTCGAACGGCAGAAAAGCCTTCGATTTCGCTACCGCCAAGAAGCTTTGCGCCCAGTCCGTCATTTGCGCGGGCTGCTTCGCTCTCTCGGCCAAGGCCCCTCACTGGGAGGTCTGGCAAAAGAAAATCGTCGCCGCCACCGTCAAGGGCAAGCTCTTTACCGCAGATCGGCTCACCATGGGCATGGCCGTCTATCTCGACGGACTCAAGGCCGAGATGCTTCCCGCCTACACGCACTGGTCCTGCAATCTGCCGCCGCTGTGGGACGCGAACGCCTGCCTGTTCGTCGAACCCTCCATGCCCCATGTGCCGCTGGGCACCATGCACATGCACGGCATCGACGAGATGCGCGCAAGCAGAAAGGTCAAACAAACCTACGACACGCTGGATGGCGGAAAAATCGAGCTTTCCATGCGCTATCCCCACTATGACGGCGGAGATATGGTAACCGGAAAGATCAAGCGCAAGTAATGTCAGAATCGCAGCCTTTCATCCATCTTCGAGTTCACTCCGCCTATTCGCTGGCGGAAGGCGCGATCAAGGTTTACGAAGAAAAACCCAAGGACGGCTCGGAAGCGCCGCGCAAGGACCTCATCAAGCTTTGCCTCAAGCACGACATGCCCGCCGTCGCCCTGACGGACAAAGG
>JAQUUS010000174.1 GCA_028693775.1 Alphaproteobacteria bacterium
GTTTTCGAAGGAAAAGATGCGGCGCGGGACGCTTGCTCTTTTGGACTCGCTTTGGCCGCAAGTAGCGCCCTGCTTCTTTTGACGGCACGCGCGCCCGGCCATTTGTTCGATGTCGATGTGCTCGCTTATTCCGTCGTTTATGTCATTCTGACCGCAAGCATGGCTCTTTGCTTTTCGGGCGTGGCGATCGTTCGCAACAAAACGCTTTTGGTGCGGATTTTGACGGGCGCTCTTCTTGCTCTCGCGGCGGGGGGCGCTTTTTTGTACGCGTTTCCGTCCATGATGGGCGGGCCTTATGGCGGCATGCATCCGGATATCGCCAAACTGATTTTTTCGGTCGCGCCGGAAGCCTGGCCGATTTTCGGGCCGCGCATGGTCGGCGGCTTGCGCTTTTTCCTTTCGGCATGGGCTATCGTTGCAGCAGGCGCCAATCTCTTTATGCTCGCGCGGGCGCGCGGCCGTTCGGAGCGCTGGCTTTGGGGGATGAACTTTTTCGTTCTTCTGGCCTGTTTTGCTTTGGCCGCTTTTTATCAGATCCGCTTTAAAATCTTTGTGGACATGTTTTCCATCCTGCCCATTGTCGGCACGCTCAAGTTCGCATGGGACAGGCGCACAGGCGCTTTATCGACCCTTGGCGTTTGGGGGCTTTTCGTTTTTGCGATGCTCGTTCTGATTATGCCCGGCGCGTTCAAGAACAATCCAAAACCCCGGGCGCAGGCGCAAGGCGCCGCTCAATCGGAAACCGAGGTTCCGAAAAACGGGTGCAGCAATACCGCTTTGGCCAAGGTTTTGAACGATCCTCACGGGCTCGGAGACAGGCCGAGGTTGATTCTCAATACCATCAACGAAAGCGCAGACATTCTTTTGCGCACGCCGCACTACGTTCTGGCGGGGCCTTATCACACAAACGTCAGCGGCAATCTTGACTCTTTGCATTTCTTTTTGGCTGCTGATCCAGAAGAGGCCAAGGCTATTGTGGACAGGCGGCATGTGGATCTTATCGCTCTTTGCGACAGGCCCGCGCAGATCAGGGCTTATCGTCCGGCCCCCGGCGAACCGGCCCCGGCCAAAGAAACGTTTCTTGACCGGCTGACTAGCAACCGCATTCCGGATTGGCTCAGGCCTATTCGTTCGGACACTTTTGGGCAATATTTGCTTTTTGAAGTCGTGAGGCCCGAAAAACAGGCCTTTTAGCCCGGTGTCAAAAAACCGGGGCGTTCGTTTTCATGGCGTTCAAACTGTGCCTTCTGCCGCCTTTTTTGCAGCTGCGAACGCGCGCAAAAAGCTTCGCCCGGATTATGGTTAAAAGCTTGTGCAAATATTACTGGAAGTGTATCAGAATCTCAACTTAGGGGAGAACCCTGGGTAACTTTTTATTCTATTGCAGGAGAATCGATATGTTCGACAAGCTCAAAGGCAAGATTAAGGAAACCGCGCAGACCGTTACCGGCACCGTTGTCGCTGCTGCGGCCCGCGTTGATTGGGATCAGATCAGGACAGACGTCAACAAGACCACAGAAGAAGTTAAGGAACAGGCTGCCATCTATGCCGCCGCCGTCAAGAAGGGCATCGACACGACCGCTGAAGAACTCAAGGCGACCCGCCCCGAAGCTCCCAAGAGCGAAGTCAAGGGCGACGAGCTCAAGAAGTAATTCGTTTCAAGTCTTTCCAATCCGAGGGCACGCGCCTTCGGGTTGGGCAAGGCTCTTTCCTTTCCCTCTTTCCTCTTCCTTCTTCTTTTTTCAGCTTACGAAAAAATAAACCGGGGTTGCTTTTCGCCCAAAACCGCACACGTCAGGCGGCCCGTCAGATAGGCGCCCGTGTCGATGCCGATGCGATTGGGGCAAACTTCGGGCTCTTCTGTCATTGTGTGCCCGTGCACGACAATCCGGCCCTCGAAGTCTTCTTTCGATTTTAAAAACGCATCGCGAATCCACAGCATATCCTTGGACACCTGCCGGGCCAGCGGAACGCCGGGCCGAACGCCCGCATGGGCAAAGAAGTATTTGCCGCTGTCGTAGCAAGGTTCGAGATTATCGAGAAAGGCTTTGTGCGCTTCCGGCACCTGGGCTTGCATCATCTTGCGGTCCGCCAGGGCATCGCCGTTCGAATATTCGGGCGGGGGAAACACCTTGTAGCTTCGCATCGTCGTCCAGCCGCCTTCGCCGAGCCATGCGTTGGCGAAGTTCCGCAGCTTGACGTCGGACGTAAAATCGTGTGACAGGAATGTCCGGAAAAAACGATCATGATTGCCTGCGAGAAAGTGCGTCTCGTAGGGCGCGAGTTCGTCGCTGAGCATGAAGTCGATTACGTTTTTGCTTTGCGGACCGCGATCGACATAGTCGCCCAGAAATATCAGCCTGGGACGTTCGGTCAGGTTTCTTTCGGCCAGATCTTTTCCGACCTTTTTCATGAGCGAAATAAGGGGGTGGTAACATCCGTGGATGTCCCCGATTGCATAGATGACTTCTTCCGGTCTTTCTGAAGGCACGGTCCCTGTCTCCAATAATTTAGGCGAGCTCTTCCGCTCTTTTGTTACTTCGGGGCACCAAGCCCGGCTTAACGGCCGGGAGCAGGGAAATCCTTGCTTCTTTTTACGATCGTTCTCGACAAATACCGCCTGAACCACGGAAACAGCGCCGGTAAAAACGGCCTTTGCCCGAGGAACAACGGCAATCGCCTGCTCACGATGCTTGCGGGAGTCGAGCTTTGCCCCGCTGCGGTAAAAAAGGCCTCAAGGGCCTGCCGGGAGTTAAATCCCCCTTCGATCATAATTCCATTGCGCATCTCTTGCGGAATACCTCCGGCGGAGGCTCGGCCTGTTTCAGTATCGGTCTTCTCCATAATGCCCTCGGCAATATATCTGCTCCAATGCGGCTCGCAGTATATTGATTTGGTAACAAAAGTGTCTAGCTGCTTTTTCGTCTATTTTAATCATTCGGCGTAACGATTTTAGCCTGTTAACCCTGTTACGCGAATTTTATTGCTGGCGAAGCTCGTTGAGCGTTTCGAGAACCAGGTTGGAATCGAGATCGTAGTGCTGAAGAGCCAGCGCCGCCATGCCCGCCGCGATCTCCCGCTCGGCGAAAACGGCCAGTTTGATGCCCATTTTCGTCACCTGCCGGACTTCGCTTTCTTCGTGCACGCGCACGACGATGTTCAGGTTGGCGTTCAGGTGCTTGGCCAGCGTTATGATTTGCCTCGCCTGCGCGCCGTGGGGCGTCGTTATGATTAAGAGCTTGGCCGTTTCGGGCCTCGCGACCGCAAGCACCGGCTCCCGCGACGCGTCTCCGAAGATAACGGGGACGCCCGCGCGGCGAAGTTTTTCCATCAATCGCCGGTCGGATTCTATGGTGATGCACGGAATGTTGTTTTTACGGAGCGCGCCTGCAACGCCCTGCCCGACGCGGCCATGGCCAACGAGGATGACGTGCCCTTCGAACGATTTCAGGAATTCGTCGGGGACCGCCACTTCGCCGTGCTTTTGCCAGCGCAAAATGTATTTGTTTTCCGCCGCCCAGTTTCCGAGAAGCGCGAAAAGTTTCGATATCGCCGGATTGAGCACGATCCCGACAAGCGCCACGGCGACGATCAGGTCGCGGTCGTCGCGGGTCAGGACGCCCCACTTGTATCCCATCTGGCTCAGGATGAACGTAAGCTCGCCGACCTGCGCAAAAAGGCCGCCCACAAACGCCGCAGACTGCGGCGGCACGCGCGAACCGACAAGCAGCGCGAACGTTATGAAGCCCATGCCCACGGCGACGATGGCGACAAAGGCCAGGATCTCATACGGCAGGTTCAGCATGCTAACGGGATCGAACAGCATCCCGGCCGAGACGAAAAACAGGATCGAGAATATCTGCTGCATCGACAGGGCTTCGGCGGCCGCATAGTGATTGAGGTCCGTTTCGCCGATCACGACGCCTGCGAAAAACGCGCCCAGGGCAATCGAGACGCCGAAGATGATCGCCGATCCATAGGCGATGCCCAGCGCGATGACGATGACAGCCAGCGTGAACAGTTCGCGCGAGCCGCTGCGCGCCACATAGCCCAGAAGGCGCGGGATGTATTGGCGCGCGCCGAACAGCATCACGACCACGAACCCGGCGATCTGGAGAAGCGTTTTGCCGGACGTGGAGATCATGGAGCCGATTTCGAGGTTTTCGGCATTTACCAGCGTCGGCAACACGACCATGGCCAGAACCGCCGCGATGTCTTGCACGACCAGCCAGCCTATAGCGATGCGCCCCGTGAGGGTCGAAAGCAGGCGCTTCTCGGCCAAGACGTGCGACGAGATCGCCGTGCTGGCGACTGAAAACGACAACCCGATGACAATCGA
>JAQUUS010000175.1 GCA_028693775.1 Alphaproteobacteria bacterium
CCAAGAGCGGTAATGGCCTCTGCCCTGGCGCGAACAAATCGTTATACATTAACGGGTTAAAGAGACGCTCTCACACATAAAAAGAAATGATCTAAATTTTCGCATGATATATATTGAGTCCCCACGCAAGAAAAGAAACCTGAAAAAGCACGCCGCTACGGTTTTGCCCTCATCGGTTCCGCGCGCCCGAGAAGCTGAACGCACAAGGAAAAAGGAAAGATAAATGGCCGAGGCCGCCGCCCGAACCGAACGATCCGAAAACGACACGGAAAGCAATGTAACCGCTGCGCGAGGCACGGGCATCCTGCCCAGCCAAACGATCCGCGACATGATCCGGCTGGGAGAGATCTCCGCGCTGGCTCCGATCGAAAACAGCCAAATCCAGCCCGCGAGCATCGATCTAAGGCTGGGCGACTGCGCCTACCCTGTCGCCACAAGCTTCCTGCCCGGAAAAGACACCTCCGTTCTCGAAAAAATGGGCCAGTTCGACCCGAATTATCAGGATTACAAAATCCCGCTCACCAACAACAACGGGATCGGCGCGCTACTTGAAAAAGGGCAAGTCTATGTAGTTCCGCTCATGGAAAGCATCAAATTGAAGCCGGACCACATGGCGCTGGCGAACCCCAAAAGCTCGACAGGACGGCTGGACATCCTGACGCGGCTTCTGGCGGACGGCGCGACGAAATTCGACGAAGTGGGCGACTGCTACAAAGGCAATCTCTATGTAGAAATCGCGCCGCGCAGCTTCAGCATCGCGGTCAAAGCAGGAACATGCCTCAACCAGCTCCGATTTCAGCGCGCGCGCGGCGAAACGCCCAGGCAAATAACGGACGACGAATGGAAACGCCTCCTGCGCGACGAGCAAATTGTCAAAACGCCGCAAGGCGTGCCGGTCGATCTGCTTGGCCGGAAAGAAATATCGAGCGACAGCCGGGGCCTCCTGCCCTTTCACATCGACCTCAGAGGCTCCGGAACGGGCAATGAGCTGATCGGCTGGTGTTCCAAAGTGGGAGCCGGGCGCATTGACCTTGCGCGGCGAGACTACGATCCGCTGGATTTCTGGGAGCCGATTTTCTCGCGCAAAGACTCGCTTGTCCTCGACCCGAACCGCTTCTACATCCTGATGACGGAAGAAGCCATTGGGGTACCTCCGGACTACGCCGCGGAAATGCTGCCCTACGACACGCGCGCGGGAGAATTCCGTGTCCACTACGCGGGTTTCTTCGACCCCGGTTTTGGCTGGGACCCTGCAACAAAAAAAGTGGGCAACAGCCGTGGCGTCCTCGAAGTGCGCTCACACGAAATCCCCTTCCAGCTTGAGCACGGCCAGCTGGTCGGCTGGTTAAAATACGAAAGGATGGCGAGTGCGCCCGAAGCGCTCTACGGCCAAACGGGCCTGTCGAACTATCAAGGGCAAAGCCTGAAGCTTACCAAGCAGTTCCTGCCCTACCGCCGCTAGCGGCTGGAAAGAACGGTCCGGGGCAAAAAAGAGCCCGCCCCCGGGCAATTGGGGTAAAAACCGGCCCCAAAACGAGGAAAAATCCGGACGGGCAGGCGATTTTACTTCACTCCCACCCGATCAGACATTATCTTTCCCCCCGACGTCCCCGTAGCTCAGCTGGATAGAGCACAAGTTTCCTAAACTTGGGGCCACGTGTTCGAATCACGTCGGGGACACCATCATCCAGCAAATCATTTCCGGCATTATCCCTTTTTATGACCTGCATAATAGCTGCGCTGTTTGCCTTTCCGGCCCGCGCTCAATTAGGAGGATGTTTCGGCGGCACCGA
Source organism: Alphaproteobacteria bacterium (assembly GCA_028693775.1). Classification (GTDB taxonomy): domain Bacteria; phylum Pseudomonadota; class Alphaproteobacteria; order UBA9219; family UBA9219; genus CAIXLI01. Next base: position 1,794 of record JAQUUS010000175.1, read on the forward strand.
AATTACTTCATTTCAATACACCGGTCCTGATTGTATGTTTTTTGGCATAAACAACTGCAATGGAGGCGTATTCGCCGCACATAATAAATGCAAAGATGATTTTCGCCTTGGAGACTTCGTTGTCTGCCCAAAACTCGGGAAATTTTTCATCGCATCAACCGAAGCAAATCGAACGGCTAAAGATCGAAGCAAGCATAGGAACCGAGTCCCTAACGATCCAATACAGAATAATCCCTAAATGGCTTCGAACAACAAAACACTATGCAAAACGCGCTTTGCCCGTGATTGGCGCGGAGAACTCGGTCTTGAAAAATCAATCTGGGTCGACGAAATGCCCGTCGCCGTCCTCGCTTTATCTGCGGCGCTATGAATTACCGCTAAAAGCCCCCTTTCCGCAGGCATAGTCTCTGACGTTCCTTTTGGAGTTAACCCGACCGCCGCGCTCTATGTCCTCATAGTATTTGCGGCTACGGAATGGAGCGCCGTCGGCGTATCGCGAGCGAGCCGCGCACCATGGAAACAAGGCGGCAGTTACTGCCGCTAATAGCAAGAAGCGTTTCCATCCTCACGTTCCTTGCCGTCTGGCTACATCTGTTTGTCAGCGTGCTTTTTCCGAGCGCCTTTTAAAAAAAGGCGATACCTTTTTATCCGGACGTCCCGTCGCCGATAAAAAAAGAGGCCCAACCGGGCCCCTTCCTCATCCCTCCCCCCGCCTCCTCACAAACAAAGCCCAACGGACTTCATCTTGTTTGTCAAAACGCCCAGAATCTTGTCTGCATCGAGCTTTTCGGGCGAAATCTCGGGGCGAAGCAAATGGCGCATCGTCCGCTCGCGAACGCACAACACGTCTTTATCGGTATAAAGCGATTTCGAATAGCCGCTACCGCACTCGCTCCACTCTCCGTATTGAAGATCTATTTTTCCGTTCGGATTAAAAACAAGCGAACAAATGGGGCCGTGTCCGGGCCGAAAAACATCGATAGAGTAGGTACAGCTCCGTCCCCGCGCCAAAGCCGAAACCCAAAACCTGTCCCTGACCTCAAAAGAACCGTCGGTCTCCGAAGCCATCTCGACAAGCTTTTCCAAAACGGGACGAGCCGCAAGCTTGAACTGCTCCGAAACCTCGAATGTCCGGGCTTCCCGCGCCCTATGCGCCTTGCCCCTGAATTTGCGAAAGCTCTTCATATTATGAAGTTCATAATTTCCGCTTTCCGCTTCCTCGATCATAAAATTCCTCAAAATATATGCGCTTCAAATACGAGGGCCTTTATATAAGGCCCCCTGCCCAAATGGCAAGGTGCTTTCCTGTAACCCACCGCCCGCCGGTCGCCCCATTAACCACAAAACGCCTGCAAAAAACGCGCAAGCCTCGATCGGCCAGACAGCGTCCGCCCCAACAAGCTCCCCCTGTTCCAAAAAAACGGCATAAAAAACGCGACGGCCCATTCCCCGCATCCGGGGAACGGGCCCGCCTTCAATCGCCTTGTTATCCGATACCCTGAGCGGCAAGCCAGGCAACCATCTGATCCGTGGTCAAGCTGTCAAGCTGCTCTTGCGTAAAGGACTGAGCCTGAGCCTCTGTCAAGGACCCGATCTGCTCGGTCGACATCGTATCGATCTGCGTGGTGCTCATCGCCGGGATATGCGAAGTCGTGAGCCCCTGCAACTGCTCCGTTGTCATGGCGGTTATCTGCGTCGTCGTCATGCCGGTAACGCCGGACGTCGAGAGATAAGAGATCGAAAGCGACGTCAGAGAGCCAAAGTCTGTCGAAGAGAGAGACCCGACCTGAACCGAGGTCAGCGCGCCGAACGAAACGGAGGTGAACGCCCCGAATTGCTCGTCGGTCAACGTATCGATCTGCGTCGTCGTCAAGCCCGAAATCTGGGTCGTCGTCAACGCCGCAATGTCGTCCGTGCCGAGCGAACCAAGCTGGGTCGCATCGAACGCATTGAGTTGCGTGGTCGTAAACCCGCGCATCTGCAACGTCGAGAACGCCGCGATATCCTCGGTGGTCAACGACGCCGTTTGCGTGGTCGTCAACGAGCCAATCTGAGCCGTCGTAAACCCGGTAAACTGATCCGCGCTCAAGGAGCCGATAGTCAGCGCCGTCACCTGCGTCGTCGTCAACGACCCGATCTGGAGCGAGGACAACCCGCCGATCTGCGTGGCATCGAGTGCCCCGACAACCGTCGTCGTGAACCCGATAATCTGCCGCGAGGTCAACACGCCCATCTCTTCGGCGCTGAACGTGGCCGCCTGCTCGGTCGTGAGCACAGCCAGCTGCAGCGAGGTCAATCCCGCCATCTGCGTCGAGGTCAGCAAGCCGACATCCGTCACCGACAGAGCCGCAAAGCCGGTTGTCGTCAACGCCCCGACCTGCAGCGAAGTCAAAGCCCCGAACTGCGCATCCGTCAGCGTATCGATCTGCGTCGTGGACATCCCTGCAACCTGCAGAGTCGTGAACGCCGCAACGTCCGTGGTCGTAAACGCCCCGAGCTGTGTCGCATCGAACGTATTGAGTTGCGTCGTCGTAAACCCGCGAACCTGCGTCGTCGAGAACGCCGC
>JAQUUS010000176.1 GCA_028693775.1 Alphaproteobacteria bacterium
CGCCGTCCCGGCCAGTGGCATATTGATGACGATCTTGACCCTACGCTTCGGCGCATGGGCGAGCGCGATGACGTCATCAAGACCATGCACCGGGAAATGACCGAGAGGAACATCACCCACAGCCCAGCCAACTACGAAATCTATGATCCGACCGCGCCGGAGGCAAAGCCAGTCCTTGGCCGCGTTATAGCAAGGGGCCTATCCGATGAGCTTAACGACCGCCACTATTTGATTGTCGGCAGCGTGGACGGGCGAGCCCTCTATATCGACATGGGCCGAGGCGATGCCACCGAGCCGACGCCGGAAGGCAGCATCGTCCGCGTGACGCCCAAGAGCATCGACCCCCGTAAGGTTGACAGGAATGTTGCCGAAGTCGCGGCAGCCAACAACGGGCGGTACAACATCGACCTGCATATGAAGCACGATGAGCGGGCGACTTACGAATATGCCGAAACCCATGTCCGGCGCTTGGAAGCCATCCGGCGCGCAACAAACGAAGTAGGCCGAGAGCCAAATGGGACATGGATCATAGCGCCCGATCATCTCGACCGTTGCTCCGCCTATGAGCGGGCATTAGCCAAACGCGCGCCCGTTATCGTGGACACGCTTTCAAACCTTAGCATCGAACAACAGATAACCAGAGAAGGCGCGACCTGGCTCGACCGTCATCTTATCTCCGGCCATACCGAGCCGCCGCGCGACTCCGCCTTTGGCCGGGAGCTAAAGGAAGCCTTCAGACAACGCCAGCAATGGCTTGTCAATCAGGGATTGGCGCAGGAGCAACAAGGAACCATCACGTACAGCCGCAATATGCTCGACACGCTGCAAAGCCGAGAGCTTTCGCACGTTGCCGGAGAGATTGCCCAAAAATCTGGCCTAGAATACTCTGAAGCGTTGTTTGGCGACCGCATAGAAGGCACGGTTTCCAAGATTCTCAACCTCGCCAGCGGCAAGTTTGCGATGATCGAAAACAGCCGAGAATTCTCGCTCGTCCCTTGGCGTCCGATCCTCGAAAAGAGCATCGGCAAAGAAGTCTCCGGCATCATGCGTGAGGACGGCATCTCGTGGACTATCGGGAGACAGCGCGGGCTTGAAATAGGGATGTGAAGAAAAGCGCCAACTATTGGTTGGTAAAAGAGACGCAACTATCAGTTGGTAATCTTTGTCAAATAGCCCCTTCGCTTTCGGCCCCCGCTGCATTCTGTCAGCCGCCGGAAACGAAGGCGCTTTCCCAATTTATGCCTCAAGATCGTATGAGATCGGACGTAAAGGCTATAAGAGATTTCGGCCTTCCGCGCGACACTTCCCCGGTTGGTGCTGACCGAGGAACTTGCCTTCCTCGCGTCGGCATCGTTTCGTTGTCTCACGCAAAGGAGTTGCAGTCATGGAACCCGTTGCTTATCGCGTCTCGGAATTTTGCCAAATCTACGTTATCTCCAAAGCCTCATTTTACCGCGAAGTTCAAGCCGGACGGCTCCACATTTTAAAACGAGGCAGGCGCAGCCTTGTAGAACGCACCGAAGCCGAAAGATGGTTCGGCGGGTTTAAAACTACCGCACAGAACGAAGCCGCCAGCACGATAACTAAAGCACCAGAGGCGACAACTCGTGAATTGCTTGCGCGGTTGGGGAGGGGCAGCAAGACATAATTGGAATGGAGATAACGGCCTTGGATAATCTCAGTTTGTCTTTTGCTGCCTCGCCCAGTCCCGTTTTTGTTTGTGGGATAGGTTGTGGGATTAATTGGATGACTTATCAAAACACACTGCAAATATTACACTACTTGCTAAGTAATGGCGGAGAGGAAGGGATTCGAACCCTTGATAGGCGTACACCTATAACGGTTTTCGAGACCGTCGCTTTCGACCACTCAGCCACCTCTCCATATTGAAAACAAACGCTTTTCCCGGATCGGGAAACGGTCGGGCGTTGGTTTATGGAACGGCCCCTGCGCAAAGGTTTTTTGCGTAAAGGAGCTCGAAGCGAGGTTTTATAGCAGAAAGAGACCAAGAGTCGAGTTTTACTGTATAAAAAAGCGTACAAAAAAGAAAAAAAGGCCCCGAAAGCCTCAAAAACAGGGCAAGCCGACCTTCAAAAACAGGGAAGAACCTAGCTGAAAAAAGGCAAAAAAGCGTATTTCGGCACAAAAAAAGAAGAAGAATGTTCCCTCATTTCAAACGCGTTGACATCGTTTATATTTCGTGTAAGAGCTCCGTCCCTAGGCAGAATCCTAGAATGTTTTGTCTTCAGGAGAAAAAGCGTGTCGAAAACGGAATGGGGTACCAAGCGCGTTTGTCCCAATTGCGGGAAGCTTTATTACGATATGAAGAAGAACCCGCCCGTCTGTCCCGCGTGCAAAACGCCGTTCGACGCGGAAACCCTGATGCGTTCGCGCCGTGGCCGCAGCGCTGAAAAGAAGGCTGCGACAAAAGACGTCGCCCAAGACGTTATTGACGATATCCCCGTTGCCGCGTCGGCCGAAGATTCCGTGATCGAGGATGCGGAAGAGCTCGGCGACGAAGGCGTTGACGAAGTCGTCGAAGTCGCACCGGACGAAAACTAAGCCCCGCCCATCGGGTCCAATCCCTTCAGGTCATCGTTTGGCCAGCTTTTGCGCGGCGTCTTCCATTGAGTCGTGGAGGCGTTTCATCATCTCATCGCGCGGCAGTCCCGGCGGAATGGGCGGGAGAAGCTCGACCGTGATCGTGCCGGGTTTTTTGAAAAAACTGTTTTTGGGCCATAGAAGTCCCGAATTCAGCGCCATCGGAACGACCGGAATGTTCAAATCCTGATAAAGCGCCGCGATGCCGCTTTTGTATGGCCGCGTTTGCCCGACGGCTACACGCGTTCCTTCCGGGAAGATCACGATAGGCCTTTTTTCAGCCGCCGCCTTGCGGGCCGCCGTGACCATCTCAAGGATAGAGCGTGCGCCGGTGCTGCGATTGATGGGGATAGACCCTGAATACTTCATCCACCATCCGATCAGGGGGATCTTCAAAAGTTCCTGCTTCAGCACAATGGCCGGGTCTTTGACAATCAGATGGATTTTGAACGTTTCCCATTCCGATTGATGTTTGCTGGCAAGGATGAACGCGCCTTTGGGAAGGTTTTTGCGTCCGATGACCTTGTAACGGATTCCGCAAATATGGCTTTCAACCCATGCAACGGAACGAAGCCATATGTAAACGCCTATAACGATGTATCTGCGAGGCAGTATAAGGGTCCAGGCAAGCGCGGTGCTCAAAACAAGGTTGGCAGCATAGAAGAACGTATTGAACCAGATTGAATAGAGAAGAGACATGGCGCTGTTATAACAAGTTGCTGTTGATCCAGATCGATAAACCGGCGATCAGGTATTTGCCGTATTCCGTTACCAGCAGGCTGATAGTGCCCGGATGAGCCCACCAGTCGGCAAGCTTCACGTTCTCCGGGGAAACGGGAAACGGAACGATCGCAATGTCCGGCATGGCCGCGCGAAAGACGAGCATGCTGCGAGGCATATGGTAGTTGGCCGTGACAAGGTGCATCGACTTGAATTTTTCTTTGGCGATCCAGTCGCGGGTTTCCTTGGCGTTGCCCGCTGTGCTCACGGCCTTGTAGCCCAGAACAATGCAGCACTCGCGCAGATCGTCCGGAACCGACAGGGATTTTACAAGCCGCTCGGCCGAAAGGTTTTTGTGTACGCCCGAGATAAAGAGCTTTTGCCCGTTTCCGGTTCGGAGCAGTTCAACCCCCGTTGCCACGCGTTCGCTGCCGCCCGTCAAAACGACAATAGCTTCGGCCGGGGGCAGGCCCTTGCTGAAATCTGGTTCTTTCATGGCGGCGACGGTATCGGCAAAAGACAGGAAACCCGATACCAGCGAAAAGACTGCGGTAATCAAAAGAAAAGGGATAAGAAGGCTTCTCATGGAAACATCTTGATAAGTCGTAAAACGGAAAGGCGCGCGGCAATCGACGCGATGATTGTGGCACAAACCGGAACCAGAAGCGAGGCAAGCCCGACCGAGATCCAGTGTTCCCAAGTCAGGGCCGAGAGATCTGCGATATGCTGCGTCGAATAAAGAAGCGTCGAAATGACGATAAGGGCAACAGCAAACCCCGTTGCGGCCGAGCGCATAACGATATGGGCCGTATGCATTTGGAAGTGACGTGCGATGTCAAGATCTTCCGCGCCTATGACATGGAGCAGCGAGATTGTTTCGTGCTCGGTCGCAATGATGGTTTTGCAGATGAGATTGACGGCAATCACAAGGGCGACGGCTGTCAGGAAGACG
>JAQUUS010000177.1 GCA_028693775.1 Alphaproteobacteria bacterium
TTGCCGTATGGATCGAGCTCCGCACGGACACGGGTGAAGACCTGATGGGCGATATCCTGATGGGCCATTTCGCGACCTCTGAAACGCATCGTCACCTTGACCTTGTCGCCGTCTTTCAAAAACGCAATCGCGCTTTTCATTTTGATGGCGAAGTCATGGTCGTCGATGGTCGGACGAAGCTTGATTTCCTTCAGGTCGATGACCTTCTGCTTCTTTCGCGCCTCGGCGGCCTTCTTTTGCATCTCGTATTTATATTTTCCGTAATCGAGAACTTTGCAAACGGGGGGCTCCGCATTCGGCGAAACTTCAACAAGATCGAGACCGGACTCTTCGGCAAGCGCGATTGCTTCGCGAATGCCCATGACGCCGCGCATTTCTCCTTGCGCATCGACAACACGAACCTGACGGGCCGATATGTCTCCGTTTATACGAGGGCCGTCATCTTTTTCACGGCGAGGCGGTTCATTGCGACCGCGGTGGAGGGGTGGAGGTGATATGGAAAGCTCCTTTGTTTTTTTTAAAAGTTTGTCGAAATCAGGGCATGCCCCGAATTAAGGTTGGTAAAATTAAAGAAAAACTGAGTTTCGTCAACTAGTAAAGCAATAATAAGAAAAAAGCGTGCCAACTCGATCACACTTTTTGCCCATCTGCTTCATAATCAATAGCCCATATTCCTGAAAATCGAGTATACAAAGTAGGCCATGGCCAAGAAAAAGAAACCCCGAAAAAAGAGAAAAAGCAAGAAAAAGCAGAGCCTTGCGTTGCTTTTCGCACGTTTGGGCCTTTTGGCTGGAATCTGGACCGGGGTTGCTGTCTTCTTCTATATCCTTTATTGCGCGGTCGATTTACCGGACGTTCATCAAGCCACCCAGCCTCCGCTTCGGCCCTCGGTGGAGCTCGAAGCCAAGGATGGGACCGTTTTTGCCCGTTATGGAGACCTGGTCGGCGAGCCCGTCGTCCTTTCGAGCCTTCCAGACTATGTGCCGGAAGCCATTCTGGCCATCGAAGACCGACGCTTTTACGATCACTTCGGTATCGACATCTTCGGCATTGCGCGCGCCATGGCCCGCAACCTTATGGCCGGGCATACAGTTCAGGGCGGCTCCACACTCACTCAACAGCTTGCCAAAAATCTGTTTCTGACTCCCAAGCGGGCGATCAAGCGCAAAGTTCAGGAAATGCTGCTCGCTCTCTGGCTCGAACACGAATACACCAAGGATCAGATCCTGACGGCCTATCTCAACCGCGTTTATCTGGGAAGCGGCGCCTACGGCATCGATGCGGCCGCGCAAACGTATTTCAACAAATCGGCCAGGGAACTGAACATTCGTGAGGCCGCGCTGATTGCAGGCCTGTTGCGCGCTCCTTCGCGCTATTCGCCGCTCCACGATCCCGTGCAGGCTTTCGAACGCTCCAAGATCGTCATGCGCGCCATGGTGGAGGAAGGCTATATCACCGAAGATCAGCAGCGCGATGCTGTCGCAACCGCTCCAAAAATCGAACGCAAGATTACAAGCGGCAACAGCGAACGCTATTTCGCCGACTGGGTCTACGACAAACTCGGGCCTCTGATCTCGGATACCCGGCAGGATATGGTTGTCAGGACGACGCTCGACATCTCGCTCGAACGCCTCGCCGAAAAACATGTGCAGGATATTCTCTCGAAACAGGGACAGGCCAAGAACGTCACGGAGGCCGCCCTTGTCACACTGGCGCCAAACGGCGAGGTCCGCGCGCTGACAGGCGGGCGAAGCTATCGTACAAGCCAATACAACCGCGCGACACAATCGCATCGCCAGCCGGGCTCCGCGTTTAAACCGATTGTCTATCTGACGGCCATCGAACAGGGGCTGACGCCAGACGAGCTTATCCGCGACGAGCCATTTCGTATCGGCGGCTATTCACCGGAGAACTACGACGGCAAATATCGCGGCGCCATCACGGCCCGCACTGCGCTCGCACAATCGATCAATACTGTGGCGGTCCGTTTGCTTGATCGCGCGGGGATTGGAAAGGTCATCGAAACGGCAAAGGATCTCGGAATTGCTTCGCCGCTTAAACGCAATGCAGCCCTCGCTTTGGGGGCCAGCGAGGTCACGCCGCTCGAACTCGCTGCAGCCTACGCCTCCATCGCCTCGGGAGGCCGGGCTATAGAACCCTATGCAATCGCCCAAATCCGCACACGCTCAGGCAAGCTTATTTACAGACATCCGGATGTCAGGCCCCCGCAGGTCAAGGACGCCGACGCCGTCGCAACGCTGACCGACATGATGAAGGATGTCTTGCTTTACGGAACGGGAAAGACGGCAAAGCTCGGCACGCGCCCGGCTGCCGGAAAGACGGGCACGACCTCCGATTACAGGGACGCCTGGTTCGCGGGCTTTACGGCCGATTACACAACCGTCGTCTGGATGGGCAACGACGATAACGCCCCCATGAAGAAAGTGACGGGCGGGAGCCTCCCTGCCCTTCTCTGGCACAACTATATGCTTGAAGCAGAAGCAAATCTTCCCGAAGAAGGCTTGAAATCCAACAGCATCGCCGAGCAGTTCCTCGACGCCGCAGGGGCCGTTACAGAAGACGTTTCAAAGGCCTTTTCGTCCTTTATAGACAGCATCCTTGGAGGGGAGGCTCCATAAATTTTCGGTTTTAATATTCCATTAACGTTCTGTTTATCACGTTCGGGTATCTTGGCATCATCTAAGCCCTTCAATAATACAATAAAAAAGGCCTCATGATCCGCATCGCCCCGTCCATATTATCCGCAGACTTCTCAAGATTAGGCGATGAGGTTCGCGCCATCGACGCTGCAGGCGCCGATTATATTCATATCGACGTCATGGATGGCCATTTCGTTCCCAACATTACGGTCGGCGCAAACATTGTGAAGGCTTTGCGTTTGTGTACGCCCAAAACCTTTGACGTTCATCTGATGATTGCTCCGGCAGATCCGTTCATCCGCGACTTCGCAGATGCCGGGGCCGACATCATCACCGTTCATCCCGAAGCGGGACCTCATCTGCATCGCACGCTGAGCCTTATCAAATCGCTCGGCAAAAAAGCGGGCGTTGCGCTCAATCCTTCGACGCCGATTTCTTCCATCGAGAACGTTATTGCAGACGTCGATCTTATCCTCGCGATGACCGTCAATCCGGGCTTCGGCGGCCAAGCTTTCATTTCCTCGCAACTCGACAAAATCCGCAAGCTTCGGAAAATCATTGCGGAGTCGGGGCGCGTTATCGATCTCGAAGTCGACGGCGGAATCACGCCCGAAACGGCCAAATTGGCCGTTGATGCGGGCGCCGATGTCCTTGTTGCCGGCACGGCAAGTTTTAAAGGCGGTGAAGACCTTTACGCTAACAACATCGCTGCATTACGCGGCAATTGCTGAGCTGTGAGAGCATAGGAAATGAATCAAGCAGCCAAACTCATAGGCAAAGTGCGCCGTGGCGTTCAAAACGTCGCCTATGGCAATCCACTTTACCAAAAAATTCTCGCATCGGGAGAGATCCCTTTGCGCCTGCATTTCACGCCTGCCGATCCTTGGCCGGGCGACGCCAATGCAGGGATGGCGCTTCTTTCAAACCAACCCTCCATGTTTCCACAGGTCGAAGAGGCGTCGGTACGCAATGCCTCGTCTACGCTGCGCAATCTGAGGGCTGTTGGCACGGACGCCGCGAGGGAAATGTGCGTCAGCCTCATCGATAAATGGCTTCAGCAATATGACGGCTGGGACAAAGACGAATGGCTTCCCGAAAATCTCGGCGCGCGCATCGCGGCCTGGATCGGGTTCTACGATTTTTATGCGCCGGTCGCTCCTGCGGAATTTATGCAGAGGCTCATCACCAGTCTGCACAGGCAGTGGAAGCATCTCGAACGCACGATGTCTCCGTCGCTTAAAGGTCTGGAGGCCGTTCATGGCGCGAGGGGACTGATCTACGGGGGCCTTAATTTTCCGGATGGAGACGGCGCTCTCGGCTTTGCATGCGATCTTCTGCAAAGGCAACTGGCTGTCGAGCTTTTGCCGGACGGAGGACATATCTCCCGCAATCCTTCGGTCCAGATGCGCCTGCTTGCGCAGTTGGTCGATATTCAAAACGTTCTCCAGATGGCGGGGATTCCCGCGCCGCCGTCTATTGGCACAAGCCTGGCGGCCCTTGTTCCGGGCCTCAAGCTCTTTAGGCATGGCGACGGAGGTCTTGGCCTGTTCCATGGCTCTGTCGAAGAAATCCCCCTGCTCATTGACGCCGTTTTGACGCAAGC
>JAQUUS010000178.1 GCA_028693775.1 Alphaproteobacteria bacterium
CATACACAGTCTGGCCCTTCCCTGCCTTGCGCGCACCCCGCACTTCTAAGGAGTTCCTTTATGCTTCGCCCGTTCCGCATCGTCTTCGTCGCCGTTCTTTCGCTGGCGTTGAGTATTCCTCTGCCCGCGCTCTCGGCGACCGCGCGAGGCTCACGCACACACGAACTCGCCATTCAGACGCCCGAAGGAAAATTCGTTCAGGGCCTCGGCGACAAGGCCATCAAGATCGTCGCCGACAAGCAACTGACTCCCGAAAAACGCTCGGAAGAATTCAGCAAGCTGCTCGGTGAGGATTTCGACCTCAAAACCATCGGCAGGTTTGTCATCGGCCGCACATGGAAAGTCGCCACGCCGGAGCAGCAGATCGAATACATGGACCTCTTCAAACAACTGGTCATCAACACCTACGGAAGCCGCATGACTCTCTATACCGGCGAGGGTTTTGAAGTTATCGGCACGCGCCCCGAATCCGAAATCGACACCGTGGTTTTGAGCCAGATCACCCATCCCGACGGATCGAAGGCGACCGCCATTGACTGGCGTGTGCGTGAGAGAGAAGGCAAACTTGGCGTCGTGGATGTCGTTGTCGAAGGCGTCAGCCTGAGCGTTACGCAAAAACAGGAATACGCCTCCGTCATTCAGAACAACGGCGGAAGGATCGAAGGACTGCTCAAGGTCATGCGCGAACAGCTGAAGTCCAATACGGCCGTCGCCGCAGAAACGCGCTAGGCTTCAAGACGAGAACCGAAAACGCGCCCTAGCCGGCCGCAAGGCAGGCAAGCTGTTCGATGACCTCAAAATGGTTTTCGAGCACGTCTGAGGCGGACTCTGTCGGAGGAACAAGCCTCATTCCGCTTGTGCGCATATCCCGCGCGATGTCGAGTTCCATACGAAGATAGTCGCACATGTTTTTCATGTCGCGCATCATAAAGTAGCGTTCGACATGCACGCAGATGCGGAGCGTAAGTTCGTCTATGTCGAGAGGCTTGGTCAGGAAATCGTCCGCTCCGCACGACAACGCGCGAAAACGTGATTTACGGTCTTCCATCGCCGTTTGCACGATGATGGGTATGTGCGGCACGTTTTTGTCCTTGCGGATAATCTCGAGGAAACCAAACCCGTTGAGCACCGGCATGTCGAGATCGAGGAGAACGATGTCCGGACGAAAGTCCGTTGTTTTTCTCAAACCGTCTGCACCGTCTGCTGCCAGCATAACGCTTGTGAATCCGGCTTTTTTCAGAGCGGTCGAAATCAGTGAACGTTCGAAGCTGCTATCGTCGACCACAAGAATCCGTGCATACGGAAACCTCGTCATCGTTTTCAACATAGGTCTGCCTCCCGGTTGATACGGTTTTGTTCGGTAAGTGTGCTTGATCTTTATCGGCGTCGGCCCAACTCCGGCGAAAGGACTCTGCGGTGGAGTGGAGAGGGCGATTTTGAAATCAACAGGTTAATTATGATTAAAAAACGGTTTTTATTTTTCCCTTGCCTATTGTGGGACGATACGTTTGACCTCAAAATGCAACTAATATGAGCTTTTCAAGCTTCGGAAAATTCAGCGACTCTCTTGATTATTGCGCGTTCCGGTATCGCGTAACGAATACGCGCACCCACAATACGTTTGCCGATAAAACTTTTCACGCTCGGCGATTTGAATCATGCGCTCGGAACCGCCTTGCTTGCGCCAATTGTAATCCCAGAACATCACGTCAGCATATGCAGCGGCTGCTTTGCGTCCGCACGCATTGACTTGATCTATATTCTTCCAGCGGGAAATTCCGAAACTCGACGCCAGAACCGGGTAACCGTTCTCATGCGCATAAAGAGCCGAACGTTCAAGACGCATCGAAAAACAAATATCGCAACGCTTGCCTCGCTCGGGCTCGGCCTCACGACCTTTGACGCGCTCGAACCAACGGTCGGGATCGTAGTCCGCATCGACAAACGGAACGTTCATTTTCTGCGCATACGAAACAATCGCGGCCTTGCGCTTTTCGTACTCTTCTCGCGGATGAACATTGGGATTGTAGAAATAGATTGCGAAGTCCGCTCCGTTTTCGCACAGCCTTTCGACAACGTCGCCCGAGCAAGGCGCGCAACAGCAATGTAACAAGATTTTGCCCGCCTCGATTGGGAACTTCAGTTTTGCGCGTTCAGACATAAGCGCAGCATAGCCTTTTCTTTTGAGGAGCGGATATTTTTCTCGTCAGGCCGTCCGGGGCGGACCTGTCGCGCTGCTACATTCGTCCGCGCAATAAGGGTATCTTTTTTAGTATCATCGCCCGACACATTCAAGCGATTCGCGCAGACCCGCAAAAAATTTGTGAAAAAAATCCCGCCCCGCGCGAACAAAAAAGAAGCGTCTGCGCCTTTTGCTGCGACGCAACGTTTCTCTTGCGCCGCACAAGAATCAGAAATAGGGTAACGTCCATTGAAGTATCAAATGATACTGCTTCCTCGTGCGCTGGGAAGCAGTTCGGAGCGGAGATCCCAAACTTCGCCTGTCAGATTCGACTTGCGCCGGGCCCCGGCAGCAAGACGCCGTTTGCAACGAACGGCAACGGTTCCTGCCCGCAAGCAGAGAGTTTGGTCTGATACGTCGAGGAGATATAAAAAACTATGGCCGAGTCCCAGAAGAAGCCCCGCAATCCTTCCAAGAAAATTATCGAAGTTTATGAGCGCGTTTACAATACCTGCCTTTTGAACGGCTTCAAGCCACTGGACGAACACGAACCTTTCGCTCCCGGAAGCGCCCTCGTTCAATGTGCGAGGCTGACCCAGCAAAAACGGGAAAAGATCCTCGGGTTTCTGAAGGAAGGGCTGATTGTCGAAGCCCTCGACAATTATAACGAAGAAAATCCGCACGAAATCCTGATCCGCAGCTTGCGTGTCGCAGGAGTCGATCTTACCGCCGCCCTGCGCAATCCCACGGCTCCCGAAAAGGAAAACGAGATCGACGATATCGATATCTCCACCCTTTCCGAGGAAGAGATTCTGAAGCTCTTCAAAGATACGAAGCGCGAAGTCACCCATCTCCAGAACCAGCTCGACAGCAAGGATTCCTCGCTCGAAGCCCAGCGCAACATTGTGAAAGAGCTGAAGAAGGAAAACAAAAATCTCGCGAAGAAGGTTCTGTCGACCGACGAAATCTATTATAAGCTGTCGGAACAATTCATTCGTCCTGTCTGCCTGTCGCCCGTCGAACCCGTCGAAGCAAAGGACGGGGAACAGCCCCTGTTCGTCGGCGCCATTCTTTCGGATCTGCACTTGACCGAAGAAGTCAAGGCGGAGGAAGTCATGGGGATCAACACCTACAACACGGACGTCGGCGCAAAGCGTCTGGAGCAATTCACGGAGTCCCTTATCCGCTTCTGCGATGGATACGGCAAAGACAAGGTTCAGTATCAGGGCATCGTTTTGAACATCGCGGGCGATATCGTCAGCGGCAACATTCACCCCGAACTCGAAAAAACCAACCGCACCCGCAGAATGCAGGACCGGTTCGGGCAGGTCGATACCTATTCAGCTTCGGGCTTCGACGCCGCTTTCGAAGCTGCGGAATTGCTCATCCCCGTTATCGAAGCCTTGCGCGACCGTTTCGGCATCGTCAAAGTTCCCATCGTTGTCGGCAACCATGGCCGGAACGGCGAAAAATACGTCTACAAGGGACACGTTCACGACAGCTACGACTTCCTTGCAGGGAAGCTTCTGGAAAAGCATTTTGCGAGGGATCCGAAGGTCGAGATCATTGTCTCGGAATCCACCGATCTCATCTACGACATTTATAACTGGCGCTTCTTCCTGACCCACGGCGACCGCATGGGCGTCAAGGGCGGCGACGGCATTATCGGACCGATTGGGCCCATCATTCGCGGCGTCAAAAAAATTCGCGATCAATTGGCCAATCACGGAATCATCATCGATTATGCCCTGCTCGGCCATTTCCATCGCAGCATCATGGATTCCAATATTATCGTCAACGGATCGCTCATCGGACCGAACGCCTATTCGTCCGACAACCGCTTCACCCCGGAACCGCCGCAACAAACCATGTTTTTGGTTCATCCGGAAGACGGTATCATTCTTCATCACAACATCGTTTGCGATCACAAATACAAGATGCCGCGCAAGTCGCCGCTCATCCCGCCTTCGCCGACGAAACCCAATCTCAAGCAACCGTTCATGCCGAGGCTGGGACATGAGGGGCCGAAACTGGCGAACGGCCATTAATTCTTTTATATCTTATC
>JAQUUS010000179.1 GCA_028693775.1 Alphaproteobacteria bacterium
TTGTCTTTTACCAATCCGACGACGTCGCTTTTCAATCTATTCGTCATTCCGGCCAAGTATGTGAATCCGACCACGGGGACAACCGTTCTCAATCCGTGGGGCGGTGCGTTTACGGTTTCCTTGCCCTCGTCCACTTCTTTTCGGCTGACTTTCTCAGGGCTTCCTACCGTTGCGGTATGCGAAAACCTTCTTATGAGCGGTACGGTGTGCGAGGCCACTCAATCGGGCTGCCCGAGATCCGTCGGTACGGCGACGGCGACCCAGAGCCCGACGACCAGCTCGGTTGCCGGATGGCAGGTTATGACACTCGATCGCGCCAATCAGATGTGCCGCGATGCCGGGTATTCGACCGTTTATTTCAACTATTCGATCTATTGAGCTTTCGACTTGTTCTTGGGCGGCCATGCGTTGACGGCTGCGAGGATGACCGCTGCCCAGTAGGGCAGGGTTTGGACGAGCAGCATTCCGGCCCACAGGTCGGCGTTCCGGTTCTCTGTTTCGAAGGTCCACAGGATAGCGATCGCGCAGGCGATCAGGAGCACGAGCAGCGTGAATTCTTCGCGCGCCATCAGGAGCGCCTGGAGGGCCCGCGTTTTTCCGGCGCATTTGGGCGTGCGGAAAAACGGCTTGTCGGAGGTGAACATGCCTTGCCACATCGCGCGCGCGACCGCGTGTGAGAGGGCCATGCCTGCGATGGCCGCGCCGATCCGGTCTTTCCAGCCGCATTTGATGCGCGCGCGGTAGAGGATGAATGCTGCCGCTATTTTGAATACGAAGACGCTCAAGGTCGGGACAAGGAAGACGGCGGGCGGAAATTCGACGAGCTTGAGCAGCAGCAGGACCGACCAGACGATGGCCGCGATGGCGAAGACGATATGCGCCGCGTCCGCAAACCAGGGGAGCCAGCCCGATATGAAATGATATTTTTGGCCTTTTGTGAGCCGGTTGCCTTCGGCAAGCGAGCGCCAGTGCTTTTTGAGGATTTGCGCGGCTCCGTAGGCCCAGCGAAAACGCTGCGATTTGTAGGCGCTGAAGTTGTCGGGCATCAGGCCTTTGCCCAGCGAATGGTTCATGTAGACGGCTTCGTATCCGTTTTCGAACAGGCGCAGGCCAAGCTCGGCGTCCTCGCAGATGCACCACTCCGACCAGCCGCCCGTGTTTTGCAGGGCTGTGCGGCGGATCAGCGTCATCGTGCCGTGCTGGATGATCGCGTTGCGCTCGTTGCGCTGGACCATTCCGATGTGGAAAAAGCCTGCGTATTCCCAGTAGCACATGCGCTTGAACGCGTTTTCGTTTTCGTCGCGGTAATCTTGCGGCGCTTGCACGAATGCGATTTCGGGCTTCGAAAAATAGGGGAGTGTGGCTTTGAGCCAGTTCGGGCTGACCGCGTAGTCGCTGTCGATCACGCCGACGATGGAGACGTCTTTTGAAGTTTGGGTCAGGGCGAAATTCAATGCGCCCGCCTTGAAACCCGGCCATTTGGGGAGGTGGAAGAAGCGGAAACGCTCGCCGAGTTCGGCGCAGTAGGCTTCTATCGGTTTCCAGATCGCTTCGTCCTTGGTGTTGTTGTCGATGACGAGGACTTCGAAGTTCGGGTAGTCGAGCTTCGCGAGCGCGTCGAGCGTTTTTTTGACCATCTCGGGCGGCTCGTTGTAGCAGGGGACGTGGATCGACACTTTCGGCGCGTCGGGCGGCGGGATCCAATCCTTGTAGGGCTCGAACGCCCGGCGGCGCTCGCGCGCCCAGAGTACTTCGGCAAGTTCGAAACCGTCGACGAGCAGCAATGCGAGCAAGACGATTTGCGCGCCGATCAGCGCAGACCATGCCATGAGGTTGCTGCTCAGGATATGCCCAGCCAGCGCGACCATGATCGCCCACACGAAGACGCTCGAAACCGCCTGGATCAATCCGGCGTAGAAGAGCTGGCCTTTGTAGTTGAGATAGTGTTTGCGCCGCACGAACCATTGGATGGGCAGCAGCGCGAGGAGCGAGGCGATCAGGTAGCCTTGCAGCCAGCGGGAGGATTCCGTTATTGAGCCGCTCATTTCGAACTTAGGCTTGTGGTGGATGTCCCACAGGCCCCAGTGCGCGCCGACCGTTCCTTCGATGCTGCGCTTCCATGGCTCGTCGAAGGATTCGACGATGGAGTAGTCGAGGCGTTCGTTGCTTGCGATGTTGAGAAAATCGCGGATGAATTTTGCCTGATTGATCAGCGACGGCTCGGCTCCCTTGATCCACTGGCCGTCGCTTGGCCAGCCGACTTCGCCGATATAGATGTGCTTGTTGGGGTAGGCTGTTGCGAGCTG
The DNA here is from genome assembly GCA_028693775.1 of Alphaproteobacteria bacterium. Classification (GTDB taxonomy): domain Bacteria; phylum Pseudomonadota; class Alphaproteobacteria; order UBA9219; family UBA9219; genus CAIXLI01. Next base: position 2,307 of record JAQUUS010000179.1, read on the forward strand.
CCGGTAGCGGTACATGATGTAGTTGACGGACGCGTCTTCGGGGATGCCTTCCCAATAGGGCAGGATATGGACGGTGATGAAATCGACGCTGTCGGCAAGGCGCGGGTATTTGAGCCAGATGTGCCACGGTTCCGCTGTGCTCACGGGGATGTCGATTTGCCGCTTCACCGTTTCGATGTAGCCGATCAACTGGCTGACCGTGACGTCCGTTCGCAGAAGGGATTCGTTTCCGACGATCACTTTTTTGACGTTGGGATTGGCGCGCGCGATACCTATCGTACGGGCGATTTCTTCCTGGTTCGTCGTGTTGTTCCGCGAGATCCATGCGCCCAGATTCACGTCAATCCCGTGCCGCGCCGCGATGGCCGGGATCCGGTCGAGCCCGTCGCTCACGCCGTAGGTGCGGATGGAGGTCGTTTGCCCTTCGAGCGTCGCGAGGTCTTCGTCGATTTCTTCGTCGGTTAGACGGTTGTCCGCGTCCCCGGCCTGATAGCCGCTGTAGGACATTCCGTTGATGAGACCGCCCCAGGCTCTTTCCGAAACGCTTTGGTTGACCAAGGCCCATACGGCAAAGTTCGCGAGGAGTACGACGACGGTTACGGAGAAAAACTGACGCAACATTTTGTCCGCCATGGGTGAGATGCGTGCCGCAGGATACAGCCCGAGGGTGTAAAGCGCAACCTGTTGAAAATCAAGGTTCGACCGCCAGCTGCTTCGCTTTCGCCTTCAGCGAGGCGATCAGCGATTCAATTCCTTTTTGCCTCACGATGGACGAATATTCGCTCCGGCGCGTGGCCAGTTCGCTGATCGTTCCGTTGAGGTAGACGTCCATGATGCGCGGCGCGCCTTTTCCGTCCTTCTTGACGAGGTAGTTCAGGGTTACGGCGGCACCGTCTTTCGGCTTCAGGGTCGTTTCGACGACCGTGTCTTTGCCGAGCGGCTTTTCGCCGGTGACCGTGAACTCTTCGCCGTCGTAGGAGGCAAAACGGTTGGCGTAGGTCGAGATGCTGTAGTCCGAAAATGCCTCGATCAGTTCTTTGCGCTCTTTGTCGTTCGCTTTCGCCCAGCCGGGGCCCATGGACATGCGCGCCATGAGCGGCAGGTTGAAGGCCGTTTGTATGGCCGGGGCGAGTTGCTTGTGCCGTCCGGAAAAGCCGAGGGTTTCCCCTTCTTTCATGGTTGCGACCAGCTTGCTGTAGAACGTGCGCACCATGCTTTGCGCGGGCGTGTCGGCCTTGGCGGGAAGCGACCAGCTCATTCCGAGCAGGGCCGTTAGGATAAGTAACCTTGCGGCGAATTTCATGGCTTTCTTCTTTCTCTCAGGGGCGGGCGTAGGAAAACCGGCCCGGACAAGAGGACCTTGCCGGGGAATTTTGTCTTTCTTACGGCTTAGCGATAGCTGAGGTCGCTCTTTTATGCAATAGCGGCGGCGACGATCTGCTTTTCGTCCGCGCCCAGAGCTTCCAGCGCCTTGGCGACGATGCCCGATGCGTTGAGGCCCGCTTTTTCATATTGCTTGTAGGGCGCGTCTTGCTCCTGGAAGATGTCCGGCAGCGTGAGCGAACGCAGCTTGAGGCCGCGGTCGAGCGTTCCGGCGTTTGCCAGATGGTGCAGGACATGGCTTCCGAAGCCTCCGGCCGAGCCCTCTTCGACGGTGATCAGCGCTTCGTGCTCGGCGGCGAGCTGCGAAAGCATTTCGAGGTCAATCGGCTTGGCGAAGCGCATGTCGGCAACCGTTGTGCTGATGCCGCGCGAGTTCAGGATGGAGGCCGCTTTGCGGCATTCCGTCAGGCGCGCGCCGAGATTGACAAGGGCGACTTTGGTGCCTTCTTCGACGATCCGGCCTTTTCCGATGGGGAGGATTTGGCCGCGTTCGGGGCGCTCGACTCCTGCGCCTTCGCCGCGCGGGAAACGGATGGCCGACGGAAG
>JAQUUS010000180.1 GCA_028693775.1 Alphaproteobacteria bacterium
CTGAGACGCCGCCGGGTTTTTCTCGGCGGCGTTTTCTTTTTTTTGGCCGGATTCCGGGGGATTTTTTGTCGTTGCAGAGGTGGGGGGGGGGATGGCGGAGACGGAGGGATTCGAACCCTCGATACAGCTTTTCAACCGTATAGCGGTTTAGCAAACCACCGCCTTCAGCCACTCGGCCACGTCTCCGTAGTTGAAAATAAACAGATTTTTCGTTTCATAATCAAGCGAAAAACCTTTTATTCCTCTTGAGCCTCGTTTTGGCTGATGTCGGCCCAAGCGGGAGCGTCTTTATAGCAGAACAAATTACGATGTCGAGCTTATCTGTGCGGGCTTTCCTCCCTTGCTTAAAACCCTTGTAAATTGAACTTCTCTGCTTGCGGAATCCCTTCTCAGGGCAATTATCAACAGGTAGGGCCGGGCTCTTTGAGAATCCTTTTTTCGTCCTTTGGTGCTTTGCTTTTTTTGTGTCTCTTCCTGGCAATGGCGGTTCCAGCTTGTTGGGAGTTTTTGTTGTGACCTCTCCTTTTTAGGCACTATCGCGCAGGAGGCGCCGGACCGGGCCATTTTGTGGCCGTTCCTTTGTCTCGTATCGAGGCTTGTTGAGGCTCCGTTTTGCGTTGCGGGCTGAAGGCGGTAATGGAGGGGCGGTATGGTTAATTTGTTTGTGTTCAGGGCATTGTATAATTCGTAGCGTTAAGTGTTTTACCCAATTGTGTAATTGTTTCTTTTTTAGTAATGCTGGTGATACATTTATCGGAGATCTCTTATGCGTAAACTATTCACCCTTGCGTTTGTGGGGCTTTTGTCCCTCTTGATCGCCGCGCCTGCTTCTGCAGCGTCGGTTTATTATTCGTTGGATCTTTCGGCCGCTGAGTCGGGTCTTCCTTCCGGTCCTTATGGTTCCGTCACGCTTACTCAGGTCAGCGATACCGAGATAGACGTTTCGGTCGTTCTGGAAAGCGGATACGTTTTCGCCGTTACGGGTGGGCCGCACCACTCGTTCGCTTTTACTTTGTCCGATGACGTCAAGGACTATGCGAGCATCACCAACTTGAGCTCGGGCTTTTCTTCGGTCGGCGCTGTGACCAATACGCCCTGGGGCGATTTTGGATTCGGCGTGGAATGCACGACGGCATGCGAAAATGGAACGAAGCTGGACAATGCCGCCAGTTTGTCTTTCTCCATCGTTGTCAGCTCTGGCATCATTGATTTCTCCGATTTTATTGGCAGTCTCAAAAAAGACATCCTGACGCATTACCTGTTTTCGGCAGACGTCGGATATTTGGCTACCGGCAAGACCGGAAACGTGACGACTGCTCCGCTTCCGGCTGCGTTTCCTTTGATGGGCGCTTCGCTTATTGGGCTTGGCGCTATTGCCAGGCGCAAGGCCAAGAAGAAATAGGCCTTTAAGGCCGTCGAATAAAAGCCCCCAATGTTTCGGGGGCTTTTTTTATGCGCGTCGAATGCTTGCAAGGGTGTTTTTTGCTGGATCGGGGAAGGCGGCTTTTTCAGAGGAGAAGAATCAGCGTCGTATGTCAGGCGGTCGGGATATGGCGTATTGTTTGCATGATTTGGAGGAGGGGACGTTTTATCTCAGCAAAGGGGTTTTTTATGGGCCTGTCCGGTATTGGCATGTTGTCGGCTTCGGCGGTCGTGCAGGGGGAAAGCAGGGGGGCGTCGCAGGCGCAGAGTGGCGACGACGCTTTTTATGAGGAACTCAAAAGCTATTTTTTTGAATCTCCGGGCGAGCGGATGTTCGATAATTGGCTGGCTGCTCATAAGATCAGCAAGGCAGAGTATGACGTCATGACGCCTGAGGAAAAAGCGGCGCTCAAGGAAGAGTTCGCCGAGGAGATCAGGCGCAAGGCGGAGGAAAAGATTGCCGCTCGGGTTGCGGCTTAGGGGCTAGGCATCCGGGCACGCGATCCGGACGGCTTTTGCCAGTCGCTTCATGCCTTCGTCGATGGTGGGAGCGTCGACGCAGGAGAAACTCAGGCGGAACGTTGAGACGTCTTTTTTGCCGACATAGAAGGGGTGGCCCGGGACGACGCAGACTTTGTTGGCGATTGCGGCGTCCGAAAGTTTCATCGACGAAATGCCGTTGGGCAGGGTGGCCCAGAGAAACATTCCGCCTTCGGGCCGGGTGGTTTTGATCGATGAGGGGAGATATTTTTCGATTGCCTGCGTCATGGCCATTTGCTGGCTCGCGTATTGAGCCACTATTTTTGCAATGTGTACATCGGGATCGTTGTCGACAAGGTAGGTGTGGACCAGCCGCTGGGCGAATGAGCTGGTGTGCAGGTCGGCGGCTTGCTTGGCGATCAGCAGTTTGTCCATCAGGGCTGGAGGCGCGACAATCCAGCCGATGCGCAGTCCCGGCGTCAGCGTTTTGGAGAAGGTTCCGAGCAGTACGGTGTTGTCGGGGGCGAGGTTTTTGAACGAGGTTTGGGGTTCGCCACGGAAGCGTAATTCGCCGTAGGGATTGTCTTCAACGATATAGGTGCGCGTTTTTTTGACGACTTCGGCAACCTGTTCCCGGTTTTCCTTGCTGTATGATATGCCGGACGGGTTCTGGAAATTCGGGATGATATACATCAGCTTTGCGGGCGTTGCGAGCGCCTCGGCCAAGGCTGGAATGTCCAGGCCTTCTTCGGTCAGGGGGACAGTCTTGAATGTCGGGCGGAAAAAGGCGAGGGCCTGAATCGCGCCAAGATACGACGGCTCTTCGAGGATAACGCGGTCGCCTTCGTTGATCAGCACTTTGCCGAGAAGGTCGAGAGCTTGTTGCGAGCCGCTTGTGATCAGGATGTCGTCGGGGGAAACTCCCTTGACGCCGCGTTTTTTATAGCGGTCTGCGATGTAGGCGCGCAGTTCGGGCAGGCCTTCGCTCGAGGTGTATTGCAGCGGGTCGCCGCCGTGGGTTCTGAATACTTTTTCGCTTGCGATCCTTAGGGCTTCGACGGGAAACAGGTCTTTGTTGGGCAGGCCTCCCGCAAAGGAGATCATGCCGGGTTCCAGCGCCGTTTTCAGGATTTCGCGAATGAACGAGCGCGGGATGGTTTGGATGCGTTCGGAAAAAATAGTGTGCGCGGTTATTTCTGCTGTGGTTGGGGCGGCCATGCGAGGATCCTCGAAGCGTTTGCCCAAGCATATTCCTTTCCAGACTTAAAGGAAAGGACGGCTCATCCAACAGGATATTTTGCTCAGCCTTTGTTGCGCTCGTAGAGAATTCTGAGGCCGTCGAGCGTAATCATTTGATCCACAACGTCAATGGAGGCGCTTTCGCTCTGGATCAGCGAGGCGAGGCCGCCGGCGGCCACAACCTTGGCGTGGATGCCCATTTCCTTGCGCATGCGCGCAACAAGGGCGTCCGTTTGGCCCGCAAAGCCGAAGACCGCGCCGCTTTGCATCGAATTGATGGTGTTTTTTCCGATGGCGGCAGGAGGCTTTTTAAACTCGACGGGATAGAGCCGCGCGGCATGCGAGAACAGCGCGTTCATAGAAATGCCGATGCCGGGCGCTATGGCGCCGCCAATATAGTCCCCGTTTTCGGCGATGGCGCAGAAGGTGGTCGCGGTTCCGTAATCGACGATGATCAACGGGCCTCCGTGTTTGGCAAAGGCACCCACGGCGTTGCAGATTCGGTCCGCGCCGACGTCGGTCGGGGAGTCATAGCGGATGGTCATGCCCAGATCGCACTTGGCTGTGGCGAAAAAGGCTTCGGCCTTGAAATAACGCTTCGAATATTCGGCAAGGTCGCGGTTGACTTGCGGGACGACGCTGGAAATGGCTACGTCCGTTATGTCTTCGGGCTTCAGGTTTGCGGCTTCAAGCATTGTGCGGACCAGCGAGCCGTACTCGTCGGCTGTGCGGCCGCGATCCGTTCTGAGCCGCCAGTCGGCGATCAGCTCGGCGTTTTTGCCATTTCCACGATATACGCCAAGAACGACATTCGTGTTTCCGACATCCAGAGCAAGAAGCATGGGGTTAGGCCTTTTTTTGTTTTTGGAGCATTTCTTCTTCGAGCTTCGTAAGGCGTTCGCGCATGAAGGCGAAGATGCGTTGCGACGTTTTGGTGTTGTCGATCCGGGCGACAAGTTCCGGGATTTGATCCGGATTGCGCTTCAGCTCCTCGACGGCTTGCGTCAGGGCGGGGAAGGCGCGGGTGACGTGATCGCAGATGTTGATCGTTGCCGTTTGCGCCGTGCGCGAGAGGGG
>JAQUUS010000181.1 GCA_028693775.1 Alphaproteobacteria bacterium
AGAGGTCGTAGTGTGCTGATTCTCGGGATCTGAAGGACTTCCGTTTTCCAAGGGGTTGAACGTGGCCGAAGACAAAAAGAAAGAAGCCGAAGAAGAAGGCAAAGAAAAGGATGAAGGCGCGGAAGCTTCGGCTGACGGCGCTTCTTCCGAAAACGCCGGAGCGAATGCTGCCAAGGCCAAGAAAAAGAAGATGATGATCATTGCCGGTGCGGCGGTCGGCGCCCTTGTTCTCGTAGGCGGCGTCGGCGCTGTCATGATGAAAGGTGGCGGCGAGGGAGAAACGGAGACGGCCGAGAAAAAAGAAGGCAACGAAAAACCGGCCTATTTCCCGCTCGGCGACATGATTGTCAATCTGAGCGGGGAGGGCAAGCGGCCCAATTATCTGAAGGTCAAGGTGACGCTTGAACTCGCCGACGAAAAGGACGAGTCGCTGATGGAGCTGATCAAGCCCCGCATTATCGACAATTTCCAGGTTTACCTGCGCGAGCTGCGCATCGAAGACCTGCGCGGGTCCGCCGGGATGTACCGTTTGCGCGAGGAGCTTCTGATGCGCGTGACGGAAGCGGCCCAACCTATTCGCATTCGCGATGTTTTGTTTCAGGAAATGTTGGTGCAATAGCATGGGCGCTGACGTTCGGAGCGATGTAAATGGCTGATGAGACCCAACCTCCAAAGGAAATGACCGACGAGGAGAAGATGGCGGCCGAGTGGGCTGCCTCGGAGGCTGGCGGCGGCGATGCGAATGCGGAGGCGAACGCCGGAGGCGAGGCCAATCCCGACGGGACAAGCGCGGCCCGCGTTTTATCCCAGAACGAAATCGACAGCCTGCTCGGGTTCGGGGATGGGGGCGACGGCAGCCAGGAAAATTCGGGCATTATGGCCCTCATCAACAGCGCGCTCGTCAACTACGAACGCCTGCCGATGCTCGAAGTCGTCTTCGACAGGCTTGTGCGCATGATGTCCACCAGTTTGCGCAACTTCACGTCGGACAACGTCGAAGTCAGCCTCGACCAGATTACGTCCGTCCGCTTCGGCGACTATCTCAACTCCATTCCGCTTCCCGCGATGCTCTGTGTGTTCAAGGCCGAGGAGTGGGACAACTCTGGCCTCATGACCGTCGACAGCGCCATGATCTATTCCATCGTCGACGTGCTTCTGGGCGGTCGGCGCGGAACGGCCCAGATGCGCATCGAAGGCCGCCCCTACACGACCATCGAACGCAATCTCGTCGAACGCCTTGTGCGTGTCGTTCTGGCCGATATGTCCGGCGCGTTCGATCCGTTGTCTCCCGTGACGTTCCGGTTCGACCGGCTCGAAACCAATCCGCGCTTTGCGACCATCGCGCGCCCCGCCAACGCGGCCGTTCTCGCCAAGCTGCGCATCGACATGGAAGACCGGGGCGGACGCATCGAGGTTCTTTTGCCTTATGCGACCCTCGAACCCATCCGCGAGCTGTTGCTCCAGATGTTCATGGGCGAAAAATTCGGCCGCGACAGCATTTGGGAAACCCATTTGGGCAACGAGCTTTTGCTGACCGAGATGAAGATGCGCGCGGTTCTGGACGAAGTCACGGTTCCGCTCAGCGACGTTATGAACTGGAAACCCGGCTCGCGCTTGATGTTGAACGTCAAGGCCGAGGACCTCGTCTCCTTGCGCGCCGGGGATGTGACGTTGTTTCAGGGGCGCATGGGTTCGCTGAACGACCATGTGGCTGTGCGCGTCGAGGAGATTACATTGCGCAGACATCAGGAAGAGGAGGACCTATGACCGGGTGGATAGGGCTGTTCCTTGATACCGCCTTGATCGGCGTTGTCGGAGCCGGGGTTGTACAGGCGACCCGTTTGATCCGGCAGCTCAGCGATTTGCGGGCGAGCCGTGCCGAGATGGAGCGTTTTGTGCGCGATTTTAACGGCGCGGTGGTCCGGGCCGAGGATTGCATCAAGAATTTGCGCCGGACCGCGCGCGAAAGCGGCGACGATCTGGAAAAACTGGTTGAGAAAGCGGGCATGGTTCGCGATGAGCTGAACTTTATCGTCGAGAGCGCCGACGGCATTGCAGACAGGCTTTCGTCTGCGACGTCGAAAGCCATGCGGTCCGAGCCGCCGTCGGCCGGAAAACAGGAAGCGCCGCGTCCGCCGCCGCCCGTCGAGCAGAGAAAACCGCGCAAACCCGCGACCGTTTCTCCGATCGTGCCGCCTCAGTCCCAGAAAGCGCCGATTTCCCGTGCGGAACAGGAGCTGATTCAGGCCTTGAAGAAGCTCGGATAGGGGGATGCCGATGAAAAAGATTTTCTTGAAGCCGCATGTTATTCTTCCGCTGTCCATTCTTCTGGGCGTGTTTGCGGTGTCGGTGCATCTTGCGGACGCATGGGACATTCTCACATCGGGACGGCTCGAGTTTCAATCGGCGCAGGCGGAAACGCCGCCCAAGGAAGAGGCCAAGCCTGAGGCGGAAGCCAAGGCCGAGCCTGCCGCAGAGAACAGGAAAGACCTGACCCTTCCCCCGGATACCGATGCCTCCTCGGCCGAGCTCGATATTTTGAAGCAACTGTCGGAGCGGCGCGAGCAGCTTGAGCAGAGGTCGCGCGCCCTCGATACGCGCGAGGCTCTGCTGAAGGTTACGGAACAGCGCGTGGGCCAGAAAATCAAGGAAATGGAAGTCCTCAAGCAGCAGGTCCAGTCGCTCGTCGATCAGGCTGCGGGGGCCCAGCAGGCGCAGCTCGACAATCTCGTGAAGATTTATGAAACGATGAAGCCCGACGAAGCGGCCAAGATTTTCGAAACGCTCGACATGTCGATTTTGCTGGGCGTCATTCAGCGCATGAAGCCCGGGCGCACGGCGCTTGTGATGGCCAAGATGCCTCCCGAGAAGGCCAAGGAAATCACCATTGCGCTGACCAAGCAGGATCGCCTGCCCGAAGTGAAATAATCAGGCCCTGTTGGGGTTCCGGTTCAGGTCGCGATGCACGACGGTTGCATGGTAGCCGTTGGCCGTAAAAATTTTTCCCAATTCCTCTGCGATCATGACCGAACGGTGCCGCCCCCCGGAACAGCCGATGGCGATGGTCAGATAGCTTTTGCCTTCCTGCTGATAGCGAGGCAGGAGCGGCAGGAGCAGGCCGGAGAGATGCTCCATGAACGACGCGTAGTCGGGATCGTTGCGGATGTGCGCGGCGACGCTTTCGTTGAGCCCCGTGAGCGGTCTTAGCGCCGGATCCCAGTAGGGGTTGGACAGAAACCGCGCGTCGAACACAAGATCGGCCTCGCGCGGCACGCTGTGACGGTACGAAAAGGAAATGACGGAAAGCGACAGGCCTTCCATCAAGTCGAAGCGGTAGCTGCCTTCGATGATGCGCCGGAGGTCGTGAACGGACGTTTTTGAGGTGTCGATAACAAGGTCGGCTTCGTTTTTCAGCCGCCACAAAAGATCGCGCTCGGCTGCGATGCCGTCGGTCAGGGGCCTGTCGATGGCCAGAGGATGCCGCCGCCTCGTTTCGGTGAATCTTTGCTGGAGCGTTTCGTCCGAGCTGTCGAGAAACAGGATGCTGACCTGCACATCGGGTTTTTCGGACAGTTGCCGGTCGATGCGCAACAACTCGTCGACGGTGAAGTTGGCGTTTCGCGTATCGATCGACACGGCGAGGTGCCTCTTTGCCGTTGTGGCGTCGTCGACCAGCGCCACGAGAAGGCTCAGCCGCAAGTTGTCGACGGATTCGTAGCCCAGATCCTCGAATGTTTTGAGCGCTGTCGACAGACCGGCTCCCGACATGCCGGAGATAAGGACGATGCGTCTTTTGACGGGAGAAGGAGCAGCGGTGGGAGACATATGAGACATCAGTTTTTAAATGTGTAGGTCAAAGCGGCCCGGATTTTCGCCGCAGCCGAGGTTTCGAAGGCGCGAAGCCTGAGACGCGGTATTGGGTGGCCGAGGAGAATCGTCGATTCGGGTTCGGGCAGGCGCTCCAGAGGCTCGGTTGGAGAAACAAGGTCGACATAGAGCGCGACGGGCGCAGAGGCCGCAAAGGGCATGAGCGCCAGTCCGACATGGCGAATTTCCATCATTCCCTGTATTTGCGGCGGCGGAGAGGCGACGAGCGCGCCGTCAAGGCTTTGCAAAAAGGTCTGGTCGTCGGACAGCAAGCGGGCGCCCCTGTCGATCAGGCGCAGGGCCAAGTCCGATTTTCCGCAACCCGAAGGCCCGGC
>JAQUUS010000182.1 GCA_028693775.1 Alphaproteobacteria bacterium
GCTCAAATTCCTGAATGTAGGTAAGCTGGGCGCGCGCTTTGGGGGCTTGCGCTTCGGGCTGTCCTTTTTTTGACGCTTTGGTCTTTGCTTTCTCTTCCGGCAAAACGCGGTCTTTTTTCTTGTCGAGATAGTCCCGGTAGCCGCCGATCACGACGTCGATTTTGCCGTCACCTTCGAAGGCGATGATTTTCGACACCGTCTGGTCGAGGAAATCGCGGTCGTGGCTCACAACGAGCAGCGTTCCCTTGTAGCCCACCAGCATGTCTTCGAGCATGTCCATCGTGTCCATGTCGAGGTCGTTCGTCGGCTCGTCCAGAATCAGCAGGCTTTGCGGATTGGCCATCACCCTGGCCAGCAGAAGCCGGTTTCTTTGTCCGCCGGACAGCGCGCTCACGGGATGCCGGATCATTTTGGGGTCGAACAGGAAATCCTTGAGATAGCCGCAGACATGGCGCGTTTTGCCCATCACGTCGATGTAGTCGCTTCCCTGCGGGCAGAGAACGCGGTGCAACGTGTGGCTCGGCACGAGGTCTTTGCGCTTCTGGTCGAAATACGAAAACAGGAGGTCGTGCGCCGTTTTGACCTTGCCCTCGTCCGGCTTGAGCTCGCCGACAAGCATACGCAAAAACGTCGTTTTTCCGCTCCCGTTGCGGCCAATGATGCCGATACGGTCGCCGCGCAGAATTCGCAGATTTAACTTCGACAGGATGACTTTTTCGCGGCCCTCTTCGACGAACGTTTTTGTGACGTTGTGGAAATCGACGGCCACGCGCGATGTCGCTTCGGGCGTTTCGCCCGGCATGTATTCGATTTTGGCCAGCATGCGCTTGAGCGCATTTTTGTCGCGGAGCAGCTTTTCGCGCTCCGCTTTCATCAGCTCGACGCGACGAACGTTGCGTTTGCGGCGCGCCTTTACGCCACGGCTCGCCCATTGCACTTCGATATCCAGCACCTTTTGCCGGTTGTGGAGCTCTCGCTCCTCCTGCTCCAGAAGCATCGAGGCCCATTCGTCGAAATACGAAAAACCGCGCGGGCAGACGCGCAGGCGGCCACGGTCGAGCCAAAAAACCTTTTGCGAAACGTTTTCCAGAAACGCTTTGTCGTGGCTGACGATCAGCACCGCGCCACGGTAGGCGCGCAGGTAACCTTCGAGCCATTCGACAACTTCGAGATCGAGGTGGTTGGTGGGTTCGTCGAGAAGGAGGATGTCGGGCTCCTCGACCAGCGCGCGCGCAAGAGCGGCGCGGCGAAGCTGGCCGCCCGATAGCGTTGTCATTTTGTCGTCGACATTCAGTTCAAGCGGCATGACGACGCGTTCGATTTTATAATCGTGGCTGCCGTCCCGATTGCTGAGCGCCTGAAAAATGAAATCGCGGACCGTTTGGCCTTCTTTGGGAACGACGTCTTGCTGCAAGTATCCGATGCTCGATCCCTGAAGCTGCCAGCGCAGGCCTTCGTCGAGCTCGCGCTCGCCTGTGATAACGTTCATCAGGGTTGTTTTTCCGGCGCCGTTCTTTCCGATCAGGCACACTTTTTCGCCTTCGCGGACGTTGAACGACAGGCCTTCGAACAGCGTTTTGTCGCCAAAGCGGATGACGCCGTCCTGAACGGTCAGTAAGAGAGTTGCGGCCACTTCGGTTCTCGTGTTTTTAAATCGGCGGGATTATTGGCCCGTCAATTTTCGCCACCAACCGCCTTTGGGCTTGTCCGTCGCTTCGTTGGTGACCTCGTAGGGCGAGGGCGGAGGCGCAAACGCATGCGGCTTCGCGGGCAAGGGCGGCGGCGTATAGGCCGTCGGGGCCTGTTCGGGCGGAAGCGGCGCCACAGGCGGCGCCAGGCGCGTATCGCGCGGAGTTGTGTCGAGATCGTGGACGCTGGCCGGAATGCTCGGCGCCGCATAGGGAGGCTCGGATGCGCCGAAGCTCTGGCGATCGGGCTCTCTCCCGTCCCGGCGGTCGCGCTGTCCGCGACGGCCACGGCCGCCACGGCGTCCGCGACGCCTTGCGCCGCGCGGCTCGCGGCGCGACGGATCTTCGCCGTTCGGCTCTTGCGCTTCAAATCCGGGTTCAACGACGTTGCCGATGTTGTCTTCGGGAAGGGCATCGGTAACGGCCACGTTGCCGTTCGGCTCAAAGGCTGGCTGCTGATCGGAGACCGGCTGTTGCTGTTGCGCGTGCGATCCGCGTTCGCGGCGCCCGCGACCGTATCGACCGCGACGGCGGCCATTGCGGGGTTCGCCCTCGCCGCGCGACGGACGCTCTTCGCTCGTTTCGCTGTCTTCGGGCGCTCCGGGCATTGTTTCGGCCATCACTTGATCGGTATCGACCGCAGGACTGACCGTTTTTCTGGACTCGTCACGGCCCGGCTTCGAGCGCTCGATCTTGCATTCGGGAGGAACCATCGAATCGTCGCTGTTGAGGTAGACCCTCATGCCGTACCGGTCTTCGATGTCGTGCAGCTTGCTGCGCTTCTGATTCAGGATATAGAGCGCCACGTTCGCCGCGACGCGGACAAGCATTTCGCCGCCGCTCTGGCGCAGGCCTTCTTCCTCGATCTGGCGCAGGACGGAGATCGCCGCCGAATCGACCGAGCGGATCATTCCGCTGCCGCCGCAATGCGGGCATCTCTCAAAATTGATTTCCGTCAGGCTCGGATGCAGGCGCTGACGCGACAGCTCCATGAGCCCGAACGCCGACAACCGCCCGATTTGCAGGCGCGCACGGTCGGATTTCATCGCCTCTTTCATGCGGCGTTCGACCGCAGCGTTGTTCCGGCCGTCTTCCATGTCGATGAAGTCGATGACGACAAGGCCCGCAAGGTCGCGCAGGCGAAGCTGGCGCGCAATTTCGTCCGCCGCTTCGAGATTGGTTTTGAGCGCCGTTCCTTCGATGTGGCGTTCGCGCGTGGCCCGTCCGGAGTTGACGTCGATGGACACCAGAGCTTCGGTCGGGTTGATGACGATGTAGCCGCCGGAGCGCAACTGAACCACAGGCGTATAGAGCCCGTCGATCTGCTTCTCGACGTTGTAGCGGAAGAAGAGCGGCGTCGTGTCTTCGTAGAGCTTCACCTTCTCTTCGCCCTCGGGCATCATCGAGCCCATGAATTCGCGCGCGAGATCGTATCCCTTTTGGCCCGCCACGAGAATTTCGGAAATGCCTGCCGAATAAAGGTCGCGGATCGACCGCTTGATGAGATTCGCTTCTTCGTAGATCAGCTTCGGCGCGGTCGACACCAGCGTTTGTTCGCGGATGCTGTTCCACAGGCGCAGCAGGTGTTCGAGATCGCGCTGGATTTCGCCCGTCTCCTGCTCCATCCCGGCCGTGCGCAAAATAACCGCCATGCCTTCGGGAGTCTCGAGCTTGTCGAGGATTTCCTTCATCCGGCGGCGATCCTGATGGCTCGTGATCTTGCGGCTTACGCCGCCGCCACGGTCCGTGTTGGGCATCAATACGCAATACCGTCCGGCCAGCGACAGGAACGTCGTCAGTGCGGCGCCTTTGTTGCCGCGCTCTTCCTTGACGACCTGGATCAGCATGATCTGGCGACGCTTGACCACTTCCTGAATTTTGTAGCGCGGCATACGCGGACGGCGCACGGCGCGTTCTTCGATTTCTTCGTCGGCGCCCTGCCCGCCGACTGTTTCGACGGGGGTCGGGGCAAAGACGGGTTCTATCGCCGCGTTGCCGTAATCCGTGATCAGGCCAAGCTCGTCGGACGGCGCGGCTCCGAGCGATTCGGCAGGGGGTTCCAAAACAGGAACGACCGGGGCTACCGGCGCGGCGCTCGCCTCGGGAGCCGGAACCGGCGTTGGCGCAGGGGTTTCCATAAAGTATATATTGATGGAGAACAAGTTCCGTTGATTCAAGTAAATTATATTTTGCGTGGATTAGAGATTCCCGCTGGTGATCATACAATTGAATTCAAATGCGTTGATGAACTATTTGCTAAATGTGCAAAAATATCATTATGGAGTTCTATTTTTGTAGGAATTATTATTCTTGGTTTGTTTGGTGCCATTATTTATCAAACTAACAATAAAAATAAAATAGTAAAAGCATAATTAAAAATGTAATTTTGTAAGGTTTAAATAATAACTCGCATTACTTACTATGAAAATTGTTGCTATTGTTCCGATTAAATTAAATAATGAAAGATTACCCGG